>NZ_JBLIEK010000100.1:0-14213 GCF_047632995.1 Psychromonas sp. | reverse complement strand
TAGCGATAAAGTCTTTACGTGTGGTATTAGCGTCCACAATGGCACTAATAATATTATTAGGCACATCGTTAAAATTAGCACGCAGCTGCTTGGTATCTTTAGGCAAGCAATATCCACCATAGCCGAAAGAGGGGTTGTTGTAGTGACCACCAATGCGAGGATCTAATGAAACCCCTTTAATAATCTGACCGCTGTCTAATTCATGGCTTTCGGCATAAGAATCAAGTTCATTAAAATATGAAACTCGCATGGCTAGGTAGGTATTAGAAAATAACTTAACTGCTTCAGCTTCGGTCGAATTGGTTAGCAGTACCTCAACGTCTTTTTTGATAGCACCTTGCTTTAAAAGATTAGCAAAAGTTTTAGCGCGTTCAGACCGTTCGCCAACAATAATACGAGAAGGGTGCAGGTTGTCGTATAACGCTTTGCCTTCGCGTAAAAACTCAGGCGAGAAAATTATATTGTCACAACCCAGTTCTTGCTTAAGGTTCGTTGTAAAGCCCACCGGTACAGTAGATTTAATAATTATCACAGCGCTAGGGTTAATCGCTATAACATCTTTAATCACAGACTCGACTGAAGATGTATTAAAGAAGTTCTTTTCACTATCGTAATCGGTTGGCGTCGCAATGATGACAAAGTCCGCATCTTTGTAAGCTTCTTCTTTATTAAGGGTCGCTTTTAAGTCAAGTACTTTGTTTTTTAGAAAGTGCTCAATCTCAGTATCTTGAATAGGGGATTGACGATTATTAAGCATCTCGACTTTTTCAGCAACTAAATCCAAAGTTACAACTGTATTGTGTTGCGCAAGTAAAATAGCATTTGATAAACCGACGTAGCCAGTCCCTGCAATAGCGATTTTCATTAAATATAGTCCCTGAAATTGGATGTAGGCATCATTAAATATTGAATTATCAGCGAAGAATAAGGTTGAGAGACTTAAAAGTCTATCATTGTGTTTGATACAGCTTGTAACTTTAAGTAAGTTTTAGTTCTTTTATGTTTATTTTTTAACGTAATTAACGTAGAGTGCCCTCCATCATATATGACGTTCGGAAATAGATATTTTACCAAATGTTAAGCAGGATCGATGGAGCATTAAGTAGTCCGCCAGGAGGGGTAATCTTGACGAAAATCATTTTTTTGGGGGTGCCGAGAAATTTTTAAGATGGTTCCCATCGTCCAGAGTGCTTAAAGTATGTCTAATTATGATGTTCAACTGTTATCAGAATTACTGGTGATGACAAAGTGTTTAAAGTAATGCCAGATGCATCGTATTTATATTAGACCCGTTGAAGCGAGTCAGCTTATAACTGACTCCTTTTTGCAGGCAAGTTTAAAATATCATCTGTTTACCTGTGAATCTAACAGGGCATGGCGGGTTTAATAACAAATGAAATTGAACATAGCTTTAAAGTCTTTCGTCTAAGTTATGTTGGTTCACCAATATTTGCCTCTATATCGTCATTGGGTATCAATGTGATTGATAAAATTACAAGGGCTGTGTGCCATTCTTAAAGATTGTAATAGCATCTTAATATTAATGTTTAGGTGGTTGGTGATCGCTTATGCGAAAGGCAAGCAGTAAATTAGTAGAAGGGTTGGGTAAATTACGGGGCGTAAATTTTATTGCAACTAACCGAGATTAACAATTCTAAAATGGCTAAGCTGTTAGTTGAAAGTATTATTCAATTAGCCAATATAGAAACGCACTTATAAAAATTAATGTGTTGATGTTGGTTTATCATAAGATATTTAAAGTAGTGGCGCGGGTCGGTTTGAAAAAAAAATCGTGACTTGCAAGCTATGGAGTTGTTTAAATGAATTTCTATAGTGTTAAAGTTGGTTGGCAGGTAAAGCTGGTGCTGGTTTATTCAGTACGGTGCTGTTACTCCAGCATCATTTTAGGCACGGTCTAAAAATGAAAAATTCTGAAGATATAAATAAACCATCTTATTTAAAAGTTGTTATTTTTTGCTTGGTTATTTTTGAAACGGATGGTCTCATAACAAAATTAATAGGCTTTGACACTGTTTTAGGTGCTTGGCTATTCTCATTTCTGATGATTTGTTTTCTTTTCTTGTCTATATTGCAAATGGCGAAAGAAAAAAAATTTTATGAAATCAAGAGTTTTTACTATCCAATCATCGCGTTTTTTATTTTTTTTGCAGTGTCATTTATTTCAGGTAATTTCATTTTTGTGAAACCACTAAAGGATTGGCTACCTTCTCTTTATGCTTTTATTCCAATATTTATTTTTTACTTTCTGTACTTTTTTAAGTACACCAGTAAAGAAGTTGTTTGGTCGTTCATATGTGTTGCAATATTAATATCTACTTTACTTATAGTAGATAGAATCAGTAATTTTGCATTCTTAGATGATTATCAAAGGCGCTCCGCTTTTTTTTCACTAGATATAAGGCGAATTGTTCTCCTTAAGAATGAGGTTATTTTTGGTTTTGTTACAGTTGTAAGTCTTTTGATAATTGGTAATAGGAGTACTAATGAAAAAAAAATATTAATAATTATTGCTGCTTTATTGTTTTTGGTTCAAGCATTTGTTATGGAAAGTCGCATGGGTTTCATTGCTATGGGAGTCGGAACTCTTACAATTATGTATATTAAAGGACTGACCAAGCAAGTATTTAGATGGTATGTGGTGGGGTTTTTAGGTGTTGTGCTTGTATTTCCAATTGTTTTCTCTAAACATATCGAAGGCTTGTCAAATATGTCACTTCATGACTCATCAAGTAATATCTCTATTCGCTTTGAAACAGTCTCACATTTTTATGATACATATATTCAGAGCGGTGGGATGGGTATAGGCTCGATGTCTTCAAATGGTTCAGTAAATAATATACTAAACTCTGAGGAGCATAATAATATTGTAGATGCGGGAGCTATTTCTTCATTATTTCAATTTGGGCCTTTTGGATTATTAATATGGATAGTGTTTACTTTTAAATCTATCCAAGCGTGTCTTCAATACTACAGAAAAACCAATAACACAGACCCGTATTCCGCTGCGACATTTGCTTTTATATTGTCATTTACTCTTTCGCCATTGCCTCTTAGTTTTTTTACTGCTTCCTGGTGTATAAGCGTTGGTGGGGTGTTGCTTTACCTGATGTGGTTTTTTCAAACTGAAATGATGAATAATTCAAAAATTGATAGTCAAATTCGGACATGACACATATGTCGTCAAATTTCATTAAAAACACAAGTAAACTTTTAGCTGGAAATGCGTTTGGGCAAATAATTGGAATTATTGCGATTCCGATTATTACTAGACTTTACAGTGTTGAAGTCTATGGTGAATTTTCATCCTTACTTGCAATAAGTCTTATTCTCGCGACATTCACTACGCTTAGCTTGCACTTGGCTATTTTAATACCTAAAAGCGAAGAAGAAGCCATTAAGATATTTAGATTGTGTCTCTCGCTTACTTATGTTTTTTGCTTCTTTATTAGTGTTGCGCTCTATTTCTTTAATGAATATGTAGTTTCTTTGTTAAATATTAAGTCTAACACTAAAATTGTCTTTGCGATTCCACTGCTAGTTTTATCACAAAGTCTTTATATCAGCTTTACGTACTTAGGTGTACGCGTTAAGATTTTTGGTGAAATTAGTACTTCGAAAGTATTGGAAACTATATCTGATAGAGGTATTGCTATTTTAAGTGGCTTTGGTAATTTCGCTTTTGTTGGTAATTTGATTTTAGCGAGAGTGGCTGCAAATGTGTTTGCTATTTTATATTTATTCCCCATATTAAAGCGTTATAAAAGTCGGAAAAAAACAACTATCTCCAATGGTTTTATTTTTACTAAATATAAGCGTTATTTGCAGTACAATACCCCATCAATGCTACTAATTAACAGTATGTTACAGCTCCCCGTTATTATTATTGCAGCTTATTTTTCGTCTATTGCTGCTGGATTATTCGCCATCGCTAATAGATTAGTTAACATACCAGTGTCAGCACTTGGTGGCGCTATATCTCAAACATTTATGCAAAAAATTGCCGAAGATAAAGCTAATGACGATATGGGCAAGGTAAAGGAAAATACAGATATATTTTTTATCACATTAGTAGCCTTTTTATTAATTCCATTTTCTGTGTTGTCGGTGGTCGGTGATTCTCTGTTTGTTATTGTCTTAGGAGCGAAGTGGGCTGATGCTGGTGTCTTGGCGAGCTTCTTATCATATTTTGCTATGACCACTCTGCTGGTGCAATCTTTTGGTGGTTTATTCGATGTGATGAATAAACAAAATATTCGCTTAATCTTCCATATTTTTAATTTTATCATTCGAATTGGTACGTTAATTCTCTGTATCTACGTAGACTACGATTTAGCTAAAACAGTGCTTATATATGCTGTAGTTTCGATATTTATGAACGTTATCGCTATGGGGTTATTATTAGGGAGTGTCCAACAAGTACAATCGCTTATATCTGCACTTACCAATAATGTCATGCCACTTACTTTTTTCCATGTGTTGGCTGCAATTATTATGTCGTATTTTGAAAGTATTCTGCTAACTTATTCTTTAATAGCTATACTCGCTACTTCATGGTTTTTTATTATTGGCGGAATGGAAAAAATAAAACAGTTTAGGAAATAATACCTAACTGATCTGTTAACTTATAGGAGTTAAATTTTGTCATTTAAAAGTAATTTAAAACGGACTTTATTGAAATATCCTTTAATCTGGGGAATATATTTTCGTACTAAGGCTGAAATCTTACGTGTCGTTAAACTACGCTACTATTTGTATGATATATCTCAAAACTATAAAGCCATGCATTGGGCTGTGGGTCATACGAAAAGATCAAGTATTAGCTCAGAGCTGTTATTTCAATATCATAAATTAGAAAAAGGCTTGGTAATGCCGGGGCCCAAAAGGCTTTTTGGCTTAGCGCCAGCTCGCGCGACAATGATACTAATAAGTAAGTGGCAGCGTATAGAAGTCGTTAACGAGAAAGATTCTATTTACCGTGGTGCAATTGGCACACTTCAAAGTTACTACGATCGTATAGTTAGCTACAAACTCGATGATGATAATGTTATTACTGATGAGTTAAAAAACTTTTTAGCTAACTATGATTGTGAAAGAAGCGCATTTAATACACCTTGCGGAATACTATCGCTAGATATAACTGAAACCTATTACAGTGAACAATTTTCATTGTTAATGAATGCACGTCGCAGTGTTAGAACTTTCTCAGATGAACCAGTCGCTAGTGATGTACTTGAAAATGTAGTGCGTATAAGTCAATTATCACCATCAGTATGTAATAGACAACCAGTGAGAGTTACCATAGTTAGTGATCCGTTATTAAAAAAAAGATTATTATCTCATCAAAACGGTAATTCAGGGTTCGGGCATTTAGCGCCACATATAGCGGTAATATCTACTGATGCTAGCTGTTTTTTTGGCGCATCAGAGCGACATGAACCTTATATCGATGGTGGCTTATTTTCTATGAGTTTTATTTTAGCTTTGAAATCTCACAATGTAAGCTCTTGCTGTTTGAATTGGTGCGTAAAACCTAAGACAGATAAATCAGCTCATAAACTGTTAGCATTAGATCCTTCGCTACGCATTATTATGTTAATTGCTATAGGTTATGCGCCAGAAGAAACGCTTGTACCTAGATCGCCTCGTCGTGATTTAAATGATGTTTTACGTATAGTTTGAAACAAATGAGAAACTGTTATTTATAAATTAAATATTTTAGAGGGTATATGAACAATATTGGCATTGTTAATTTCCATTACTCAAACCATAATTATGGTGCTGTGTTGCAGGCGGTAGCTTTACATAGTTATGTGAATAAAGAGTTAGGTTATAATTCAGAGCACATTAACTTTATGCCTATAGGCGTTAAAGTAAAGTGGCAAGCTAAGTTAAAAAGCCAAGTTAAAGCTATTTTGATGGATTTAGGTTTAAAGGAAAAAAAAATAACTCATAACTCTTTTGTTAATCCCGAAATATTTCAAGAATTTAGAGATCAGTGGCTGCCAACAAGTGCTAAAACCTTCTATACTTTTGATGAACTTAGCCAAGAAAATTTATCTTATAGCCATGTTGTTGTGGGTAGTGATCAAGTATGGCGACCGTCATATACCGGTAACGATTCGTTAGTTTATTTTTTAGCCTTTTTAAATAAAGGCGTGAAGAAGATCTCTTATGCGGCCAGTTTTGGTAATGATTTTTGGGAACTGAATCCTGACGATACCGCTAAAATAGCCAGTGAAATAAAATCGTTTGATGCTATTTCTGTGAGAGAAAAATCCGGCGTTGATATTTGTAAAAACACCTTTGAAGTCAGTGCCGAGCATGTATTAGATCCAACCTTACTAGTCGGTCGTGGTTTATTTGATGACATTATTGGTGATAAGTCAGTAAATGATGCTGCCGATATTGTTTACTACAAGTTAGATATTAATAGTGATTTTGAAGTCTTTATTAACGATGTGTCGGCAAGCTTAAAATTTACTGAGAAGAATATATATTATTCCTCAAAAGGACGTTCTCATTACTACAGTCCGGTTGATAGTTGGTTACGTAATATTAAAGAAAGTAAATTAGTGATCACCGACTCATTTCATTGTGTTTGTTTTGCCATTTTATTTGAAGTGCCATTTGTATATTACCCTAATGACAACAGAGGTTTAACTCGTTTAGAAAGCTTGCTTTCATTATTAGACCTAACACATCATATTTATTGTGGTGATGTTGAGCCTGTAGAGTTAACGAAAAAGTTAATGAACATAGATTATGTACAGGTAAATAAAAAACTGGCGGAGCTTAGAAATTCATCCGCTAAGTTTTTGGCTGACGCATTAGTGTAATGTTCGAATTCACCAAGGGCTATATATACCGATGCAAGGTACTAAAACTATAACTACATGTATGACGTGGTCTAATTGATTCTACCAAGCCAGTTAAGTGATAATAACTTAACTGGATAATAAAATTATATTAAATTTTAAAAGGGTAATTATGAGTAATAAATTTCTGAAAACCATGTCATTTTTTGATGACTTATCAATGTACAAAAGGGAAAAAATATTTGCACAAGGTTTTTGGGCGTTACAGATATATAGATTTGGACATATCCGTTATAAGTTCAGTACTAAAATCATCCGTTATCCGTTGGGAATCGTACACATATTACTAAATAAAATATCAGAGATCCTATTTGGTATCACAATCGGTGTCGAAGCAAAAATTGGTAAAAGGCTAGTTATCGAACACTTTGGAGCAATAGTCATTCATGGTAAAACGGTGATCGGGGATGATTGCATTATTAGACAAGGCGTCACAATCGGAAATAAGACAATGAATAACCCACATGACGCCCCTACTCTAGGTAACAATGTAAATGTTGGCGCTGGTGCCAAAATACTTGGAAAAGTAATTATTGGAAATAATGTCGATATTGGAGCAAATGCGGTGGTAATTAATGATGTACCTGATAACTATATTGCCGTAGGAGTTCCTGCTAAACTAATCAATAAATCCACAATGGTATAGAAAATGAGGGTTTTATTAACGGGCTAGCCTAATTCTGGAAAAGGGAATGTGACTCGCTAGTCAGTTCTACAAGTATAATGCTTAATAAAAATTTTTCGTTTTGTTATCGACTGCCCTTTAACAAACCTGAAGCAAGATAGTAAATAGTGGTCGCAGCCTTAAATTTCGGAATAGGTTTCACTTCAGCTCCCATATTTACAGATAGCTATAAATGGTGGCCGAGGAATTGTCGTGTATTGTGGTTTGTTGAAAAGGTGGGTAGTCCAGCATTTAAGGTTGATCTTAATACAGGCAGTCAGTTATCCATATGGACAATGTCTTTGCAACAGCTAATGGCGGTTGTCTAGCTCAGTTGAATGTGAAAATAAATGAAATAACAGAAATTCCTAAGTTACTGGAAATATTAAATATAGCGGGTTGCTCGTTAACTATTGATGCAATGGCTTGCCAAAAGCAAATAGCTCAAAAAATAGTTGATAAAAGCGCTAGCAGTGAAAGGTAATCAAGGTAAATTACATCGTGCATTTAAAGATGATTACGATCCAAAATTGTTACAAGCATTTGATGGTGATAGCCATCTTAGTTATGATAAATCACACAGTCGATTAGAAAGGTGTGCAGTACGTCAGCAAAGCCTATCTCCGCCTTATGAAGACACATTACTTTGTTGGCAGTATGATTAAAAAATGGTGTTGTTGGGACAATGCTGTAGCAGAAAGCTTCTTTGGAAGCCTAATACAAGAGCGGGTGCATTGGCGCAATTACTCAACACGATTTAACGCCCAACAAGATATCTTGAATTACATGTCTATGTGGTACAACAGCCATAGACTTCACTCGTACTTGGATCATCAAAGCCTTAATAACTTTGAACAACAAAATAATGAATTACAAAAAGTAGCTTAACTGGAGTGGTTGTTTTAGGTTGACCACGTTACACGTTGCGATTTAATCAACAAGGGTTTATCAGTATTAGATGATTTAGAGTTTGATTGGCCAGCGTAAAAAACGATGGGCAATTGATGTTTGTTTAAGAAAAGATGCTTGCAGAGTTAGAGCATAGGCTTTTCGAGGATTAGGCCGGTTTGTTTGAACCTTTTAAAGCAAGAAAATGAATTTAAAGGTGGCACTATACGTAAGAGAATGAAGAGCACAATGGATACAAACTACTTGATTAAAGTACTTGGAGGCCTTTGATATCATTGTTCTTTATGCGATGTTCGCGATTACTTAGACCATTAAGGCTAAGGGAATTAATACAGATTTATTTGGAATAACCAAATATGTGTTAGAAACTCCAGCGGTTTCCGAAAAACGTTAGCCGACTATTTGAAATTATTAGAGAAACGTGAAGTTATGATAAGCGAATTACTAGAAAGAAAAATGCCGGTATGGGAATCTAAAGTATATACATCTGTAGTTAAATTATTACAAAGCGCAGAAGGCTCTTGAGTTTAAAAGTTAGCATTATTATTAAAGCCTTGAATGAGGAACGTAATATTGCAAAAGCAATTGAGTCCTCACTTCTTGTGATTTCAGAAATTGAAAGTGGCGAAGTTATTTTAGCTGATTCACTTTCAGTAGATAAAACTGTTGAGATAGCATCTAAATATCCAATAAAGATTGTACAGTTAACCGATCAATCTGATAGGTCCTGTGGGATTGGTGCGCAACTAGGGTTTCAAGTTGCGGAGGGAGAATATATATATATTCTTGATGCTGATATGGAGTTTGAAAGTGGCTTCATTCATGACGCTGTTGCTCTGCTGGAAGCGAACTCTAGAATTGCTGGGGTAGCTGGCATTGTAAAAGAAATGAATTTAGATAGCCTAGAGTTTAAGAAAAGATCAGAAAAAAAACATGCTAATCTTAGATCGGGAAGTGTAAATAGCTTAGATATGGGAGGTCTGTATCGGAAAGAAGCTCTTGTTGACGTTGGTTATTTTACAAATAGAAACTTAAATTCTTATGAGGAATTTGAATTAGGTTCACGACTAAAAACAGCAGGTTGGAAACTGTTAAGAATAGATCGGCCGAGTGTCAAACATTATGGTCATACCATGGAGGCTTTTAAACTTTTATTAAAAAGATGGCAGTCTGGTTATATATTTGGGATTGGTGAGCTGTTACGTTCAGCCTATCGTCAGCCTCACTTTTTTTTCATCCTTAAAAATATGAAGCAATTGAAATTATATGTTACTTACATAATATGGTGGTTTGTTATGACATTATCATTAATAACAGCAATCACTAATGGCTGGGGTTTTTTGATATCTAGTATGCTATTTTTAACACCATTTGTTGGTATGATTATTAAGAAAAAAAGTTTTTATTCGGGTATATATTCTGTTATTGCATCTAATTTAAACGCAATGGGATTATGTGCTGGGATATTTAAAAGACAGCGATTAGCTCCTTCAAGCGTAGTCAACTTTACTGTTGTCAAAGATTTTAAAAATCAATGAACCTGAAAAATTTATTTATGCCTTTATTAGTGAATGTAGTAACATTATTTGATTTGCTCATTGTTGAGTTTTTAGGAGTCTGGTTATTAATCCTACTATTAACTTCTATTAAGAAAAAGAGTGTCAAATATGCTGCTGTTTCAGTTGTGACGTGGCATATCACATTCTTTGTGACACTTCTTTTCATCTTTAAAAAATCTGTTAATCCAAATTTGATTTTAAAAGGGAAAATAATTTAATCTGGTAGCTCTCATTATTGATGGCTTTTAATAAAAACCACATCATTTAATTACTTATTATTTAAATTAAAAATTATGCATATTATAACATTAGGTACAGTTCAAAAAGGTGGTATAGATTCTGTGATCCAAGGCTATATCGATAATGGGTTATTTGATAACAAAAAACATACAAGGATAGGGTCACATGAAGGTAAAAGTAAGTGGCATGATTTGTATCTTTTTATTACCGCGACTTTCAAATTAATCTATTTGTGTTTAAAAGACAAACAGGTCATTTTGCATTGTCATATGTCTTACAAAGGAAGTTTTTTTAGAAAGTTATTTTTTGTAGTCATTGCAAAAGTATTTAAACATAAAACCATTATTCATCTGCATGGCTCTGAATTCAAAGATTATTACGTAGCAAGTAGTGACTTTAAAAAGACACTTATTCTTTGGCTGATTAATAGTGTTGATGAATTTGTGGTGTTATCTGATAGCTGGCAAGAGTTTATTGATAGAATAGCAGTTAGAAAAGTCATGGTAATTAATAACTATGTTGATATTGAAAAATATGATGTCGCTAGAATACCCGGACAAATCCTTTTTTTAGGCGCCTTTATTAAAAGAAAGGGCATTTATGACCTTATTCATGCCCTCAAGCAGATTAGTAGTGATTGCCATTTACATTTATGTGGTGCTGGTGAAGATGAAGCAGTGCAAAAGTTAATCGATGAATTGTCTTTAAATGACTCAGTTACTAACCACGGTTGGGTTAATGCTAAACAAAAGACCCAGTTATTGAGCGAATGTAGTGTCTTTATTTTACCTTCGTATAATGAAGGGCTACCTATGGTTATTATTGAAGCAATGGCTTGTGAGATACCGATTATTTCAACTCCTGTTGGTGGAATTCCTGAGGTGATTATTGAAGGTGAAACCGGTTATTTGGTTGACCCCGGTGATATCGGATCGATTAGTACTAAATTGAGTGCCGTACTTGATAATAACAGTGATAGTCAGGTTACTGATAAAGCTAAGGAATATTACAACGCTCACTTTTCTTCTAAAAAAATATTACCTAAGTGGGAAGCTTTATATTCCCGTATTTTAATCGATTAATTTATGATTGGTAAAAAAATGTTAAAAAATAAGGTGTTAGCGTTATCTTCTCCCGGTGGGCATTGGGTGCAATTGTGTCGGTTAATTCCTGCCTTTAAAGCCTCTGACGTTGTCTATGCGTGTACTTATAATAAAGCGTCAGAATTATCTGACGATGATGGTTATTATGTTATTGGTGATATTAGTAGAGATTCAATACATCGATTTTTTTCAGTTACTGCTGGTATAGTTAAAATTTTAAAGAAAGAAAAACCAACAGTTATTATAACCACAGGCGCATTGCCCGGTTTAATTACTATTTTTTTAGGTAGACTGTTCGGTATTAAAACTATTTGGTTAGACAGTATCGCTAATTCAGAAAAAATTTCTATGTCGGGAGTGATAGCTTCTTATCTAGCGCATAACTGTTTTACCCAATGGGAAAGTTTAGCGGGTGAACGCATTAAGTTCATTGGGCGGGTAATATGATTTTAGTGACAGTAGGTACACAAATTCCCTTTGACCGACTTATTACCTTAGTTGATGACTGGGTGAGCAAGTCTGGTACTAAGCAAGACGTAGTTGCTCAAATTGGCAGTTCAGAGTATACCTCTAAAAACATGACTATCTTTCAATCAGTAGAGCCAGAGCAATTTGAAAAATATATAAGTGATTGTGACTTTATTATTTCACATGCAGGTATGGGCTCTATTTTAACTGCATTGCGGGTGAAAAAACCGATTGTTATATTTCCTCGTAAAGCTGCTTTAGGCGAGCATAGAAACGATCATCAGTCAGCGACAGTCATCTCTTTTGCAAATACGGATGGTGTGTATGTGGTTCATAATAAAGAAGAGTTATTTGATTTACTTTCGAACAGTTCCAGTTTAGGTGGTGGTGTTCTAAAAGATTCGGATAACTATAAATTATTACTTTCAAATATGGCGAAATTATTAGACCATTAGTAACCCGTAGTTTCAGTATCATATTAATGGATATTCTATCTCTAGCTCAACCAATAGCCTGAATCGCCCCTGGTTCACTAGACATTCTGTAACTATATAATGAGTTAACAGAGGAGGTCACTATGGCCTTGAACGATACAACGAAGAATTCAAGATAGCAGCAGTTAAGCAAGTAACCTAAGGCAGTTATTCATAGTCGATGTTCCTAAGCGTTTAGGGATAACAACTAAAATAAAAGAACGACGCCTACGATACGCTGTTCGAACGCTCTGTCGTGCATTATAAGTTCACCCGAGTGGCTTTTATGCCTGGCTAGCAAACACGTTAAGTCACCGTGCAAAAGAAGACGAACACTTACTAGGATTTAACAATCAATACTTGCTAGAAAGTGGTTGTGTTTATGGCTATCGAAAGGTCTATAAAGACTTACGAACCGCAGGTGATCAATGAGGTAAGAATCATATCGCCTGATTCGGACCGAAGGACTTCAAGCTCAGAGAGGCTATAAGAGAAAAATAACTACGGAGGTGGAGATTTATAGACCGTTGCACCGAATCTACTTAATCGTGAATTTAATGTTGAAAAGCCAAATACTGTTTGGGTGAAGGATATTACTTATATTCGTACATGAGAAGGCTGCCTTTTTTCTTGCTGTAATCATTGATCTATTTTCATGACAAGTAATTGGTTGGTCTATGGGATGTCGTATTAATACAGACCTAGTACTTAATGCGATAACAATAGCATGCTGGCGAAAAAAGCCAAAGGGAGAGGTTGTTGTTCATTCAGACCAGAGAAGTCAATACACCCGTTATGATTGGCAGAGCATTCTTAAAGCGAACAATTTAGTCGTTAGTATGAGTTTTAGAGGGAATTGTCATGATAATGCATGCGTAGAAAGTTTCTTTGCATTACTAAAAAGAGAACGTATTCGTCGTAAAATTTATCGCAGCAGAGAGAAAGGTAAAGCCAATGTATTTAATTATATTGAGTTGTTCTATAATCCTACTTGCCGTCATGGAAATAATAATGACTTGTCGCCAATGGAATATGAAAAGAACTACTTCTTGAAATAAAGCTGTGTCTAGAATACTAGGTATGATTCAGGTCGTTTTATCTTGTATAAAAATTAGTTTACGTTTTAGGGAAATGAAATGTTAGTACCCGTTATTATGGCCGGTGGTTCCGGTACTCGCTTATGGCCGTTATCTCGTACGGCTTTTCCAAAACAGTTTATTGCTCTTACTTCTAGCTTAACGATGTTGCAAGAAACCGCTGCGCGCATTAATGGTTTGTCAGGCTCTGCGCCGATGGTTATTTGTAATGAAGAGCATCGTTTTTTGGTGGCTGAGCAGATGCGTCAACAAAACCTTCATCCATCTATTTTACTTGAGCCTGTGGGTCGCAATACCGCCCCCGCAATTGCTTTGGCTGCTATTAAAGCGGTTGCGGATGCTAAGGCTAGTTCTTCTCAAGAAGTACCTGTGCTTTTGGTTTTAGCCGCGGATCATGTGATTGAAAATGTAGAAGCGTTTCAGCAATGCGTTAAAACGTTATTGCCAGAAGTGCAAGCGGGCAAGTTTGGTACCTTGGGTATTGTGCCAACGGAAGCCGCTACGGGTTATGGCTACATTAAAGCTGATGGTGCCAATACAACAAAAACAGTCAGTGAGTTTGTAGAAAAACCGGATGCCGAAACAGCGGCTAAGTATGTGTCGGATGGTTATTTGTGGAATAGTGGCATGTTTTTGATTCGTGCTGATCGCTATTTAGATGAGCTTAAAAATTGTCGGGCTGATATTTATGATGCCTGTGTTAAGTCTATGGTGAATACGCAGCACGATTTAGATTTTGTACGCATCGATAAAGAAGCGTTTGAAGCTTGCCCTGATGAATCTGTCGATTATGCGGTGATGGAG
>NZ_JBLIEK010000099.1:0-14249 GCF_047632995.1 Psychromonas sp. | reverse complement strand
GTTCACTGGCGGAAACGCGTCATTGCTTCATCTTAATCTTGATAAGCATCTTGCTAAAACCGTCTTGGCATCGCACGGAATCAATATCCCCAAAGGTGTTTTGATTACCGCTAAGGAAAAAAATCTACCCGATAATTTACAATACCCTCTAATAATCAAGCCGAATTATGAGGGATCAAGTAAAGGTATTACACAGGATTCAGTTGTTGAATCACGTGATCAGGCCCAGAAAAGAATAAATCAATTATTAGGGCATTATCCCGCAGGTCTTGTTGTTGAAGAATTTATTGAAGGCCGAGAACTCAGTCTTCCCTTCCTTGAAAGCTTTCCGGGTAAATTGCTTGATATCGTTGAACACACTTTTGACATGGACAAGATCGACGGCAAATACAATGTCTATGATTACGATATGAAACAAGGAGGAGAAGCAGCAAAATCAGTTAAGGTTGTTTGCCCTGCTATTCTTAACTCTCAGGAGAAAACAGCGGTTATAAAAATGGCCCGTGCGGTTTTCGATATCATGTCCTGCCCTGATTTTGGCCGGGTAGATATTCGATTACATACAAACGGACAACCTTATTTTATTGAACTTAATCCGTTGCCAAGTTTTCATCCAAATGCATCCCTTATCACGTCAGCCAAATCGTGCGGACTCGAATCCAGAGATGTTATGCGCTTGATCATTCGCTCTGCCGCACGCCGATACGGCTTGGCGATCAGATCGGTGAAGCAGCCCAAAAAAGGTAAAATAACATCCGGTATCTCACGACCTACCGCCAGAGAACTGGGGATCCAAATCGGTTGGATGCGCCCTGGAATTCATAATGCAATCACAGATATTAAGGGGGTTCGTGTTGGCCACTTTTCTCGGATAGAAGATGGCGTTCCAATTCCCGGAGGGACTGGGAGCAGCTGCATACGTACTGGTGTTACAGCAATTATGCCCGCTGCAGGGCAGGCTTATGCCAATCGGATTGTAGCCGGTGGCTTTATCCTCAACGGTGTTGGAGAGATGGCGGGACTTACCCAAGTGATGGAAACAGGTTGGCTGGAAACACCCATTCTTCTCACCAATTCGCATTCAGTTGGTCGGGTACATGATGCTGTTGTCAATAAAATGGTTAAAAATCACCCTCTTCTTGGAACCGAAACCGATGTGGTTCTACCTGTAGTTGGCGAAGCCGATGATTCTTTTCTAAACGATATCAGAGTTGGAACTTGTTCAGCACAAGACACCGTTAAGGCCATAAAGGCGGCATCATCTGGACCGGTAATGCAAGGCTCGGTTGGGGCTGGCACAGGGATGACAACGTTTGACTTTGCCGGAGGAATAGGTACGTCTTCGCGAATATTAGACCTTCCTGGAAACGATACATTTACAGTTGGCGTGCTTGTACTTTCAAACTTTGGCAAGATGCGTAATCTTACCGTAGATGGGGCGGTTGTTGGCAGACAACTGAATGAGGAGTTCGATACGGCAGGACGTCGGGAGGTGTCAGAGGGATCAATTATCGTTGTGGTTGCCACCGATCTGCCACTTATTACCAGTCAACTTAATCGTGTAGCCAAACGGGCTGCTCTTGGTCTTGGCCGAACAGGATCTTATGCTGCCTCAACCAGTGGTGAAATCATAATTGCTTTCAGCACTGGTAACCGTAAGCCTCGGAAGCCCGCCACAAGCAGTAATTTTTTAACTTTAAAATGTGTTTCCGATGCTCATATAAACGTGATTTATGAAGCAGTAATTGAAGCAACTGAAGAGGCCGTATTAAATGCAATGTTCTGCTCGAATGGCATGAATGGACGTGAGCAACGCTGGTGCCCGCCAGTTCCACACGAGCGCATCATCGAACTATTGAAAAATGGAAGAACAATCCATGAAAGTAATTGAGAAATATAACGACAGTGAGCACAATCCATATTGGAAGTATCAACTTGGACCGGATGCGTACGAAGTAAAAGATACGCCCCAACGTGTTGCAGCCATAAAGAAATCCCTTCACGCCGATCAACAATTTGAATTTATGACGGCAAAGTCTTTTCCGGAAAGGCTGATCACCCGACTGCATCCCTATCACGATTATATTAAGAACACCGCATTAAGTTTACAAAACGATGATCAGGAGTTTTATCCCGATCTTTTCCCTGGCGAGGGCGCCCATCGCAGAAAAAGATCTGATTCACCACTGTGGGGCGGAATCTGGTGTACCGATGCAGTTACACCCATTAAAAGAAAAACCTATGAAGTTGCGCGTGCCTCTGCTGAAACGGCATTAACCGGCGCTGAATTAATCCGTGATGGCCATGAAAAAACCGTATATGCCCTGTGCCGACCCTCCGGGCATCATGCCGGCCCTCGTGTATTTGGCGGTTATTGCTACTTTAATAATGTAGCAATCGCGGCCGAGTATTTATTACCTGAAGGTAAAGTTGCGATTGTAGATATAGATTATCATCATGGAAACGGAACACAGGAGTTTTTTGATGAGATAAAGTCTGTATTTACTGCTTCTATTCATGGTGATCCTGATGATGAATACCCCTACTTTTGGGGCTATGCCGACGAAAAAGGCCAAGGTCAGGCTATTGGTACCAATCATAATGAACCTTTGCCTAAGGGGACTCAATTGGAACAATACAGCAAGGCTTTAGATCGCATCCTTAATAAAGTGCGTGAGTTTAATCCTGCATACCTTATTATTGCCGCAGGTTTCGATACCCATGAGGCTGATCCTATTGGTGGTTTCAAGCTTCGCACGGAAGATTACTTTGCAATGGGTAAACAGTTTCAGTCTCTGGGAATACCCACATTAGTATGCCAGGAAGGTGGCTACAATATTGATGTTTTAGGTGAATGTGTGAAGAATTTCCTTCTTGGGTTGAGATAAAACAAATGCTACTGATGAAAGAAAAAACAGAGCGGCAAAGGGTTCACTTCACAGGTAGCATCGCATCGATCTCTAGATGAGTAAAAATCAAGCATAATAAACCACTGCACTGGATTTTTACTGCGCCGCGCGCCGTAAAAACCAGTGGGCTCAATCGTTAGCTAGGAAAAGGAAAAAGTAAATGATGATTTTTACCGAGCAGCAACAGGATATGGCTAAAAAAATTGATTCTGACGTTTCCATTTCCAACTGGGGCGATTGGAAATGGCAGATGAAACATCGCATCACGGCATTGGATGATCTGGTTAAACTACTTAATGTGAACTTTACAGAAAAAAAGAAAGCGCAAATTGAAAAAACGATAGGGAAGTTTCCACTGTCGATCACGCCATACTACCTGTCACTGATTGACGCAGATAACGTTGAGAATGATCCGGTTTTCTTACAGTCAGTTCCATCTGTACAGGAACTTATCATTTCGAATGCAGATATGTCAGATCCTCTGCATGAAGACGAAGACAGCCCTGTCCCAGGAATTACTCACAGATACCCAGATAGAGTACTTTTTCTGGTGAGCAATATGTGTGCGATGTATTGTCGTCATTGCACAAGAAAACGAAAAGTTGGCGACAAAGATAATATTCCATCAAGAGAGCTTATTGATGCCGGGTTGGACTATATTCGAAAAACGCCAGTGATCCGGGATGTACTATTGAGCGGGGGAGATCCGTTCCTGCTATCCGATAAGCATTTGGATTACATTCTGACAGAGCTTAGAAATATAGAACATGTCGAAGTGATTCGTATTGGAACCCGAACACCTGTTGTATTGCCTTCCCGCATAACAGATAGCTTGGTTGCAATGCTTAAGAAACATCACCCTCTCTGGATCAACACCCATTTCAATCATCCCCGAGAACTTACGACTTCGGCAAGAATGGCGCTTGCAAAATTGGCTGATGCCGGAATTCCTTTAGGAAATCAGAGCGTGCTGCTTGCGCGCATAAATGACTGCCCGAAAATAATGCGTTCATTAGTACATAAACTGGTTGCCAACCGGGTGCGGCCCTATTATTTATACCAGTGTGACCTTTCTGAGGGGCTGAGTCATTTCAGAACACCTGTTGGCACAGGTATTGAAATTATCGAAAGCCTGATAGGGCATACAAGCGGCTTTTGTGTCCCAACTTATGTGATCGATGCGCCTGGTGGCGGGGGTAAAATTCCGGTCATGCCGAATTATCTCATTTCCTGGTCAGCCAACAAGGTGGTCTTGAGGAATTATGAAGGGGTTATTACCACCTACAAGGAGCCAGATAACTACGAATCGCCTTGTTGCGATCGCAACTGTGAACCCTGTAAACTGCAACTTTCTCCGGGCGAGGCTACTGAATACAAATCGATAGGAATCGAGAAGCTCCTATCAGATCATGATGAAACGATTACACTTGTCCCCGAAGGGAACGAACGAATCAGGAAGCGAGATTAATGGATTCTAAAGATATCATTGAGAATTTCGAAGGAAGCGTGATTCAGCACGGCCGCTATAATGATCGCATCTATCTGATTAAATTAGCCTCTGAAGCACCCGCAACCACTCCATGCAACCTAATTGATTTGGCAATAAAAAACAATTATTCAAAAATATTTGCCAAAGTCCCCGAATGCCACTCGGAGATGTTTTTCGCCGCAGGTTTTGAGGAAGAGGCACGTATACCTGCGTTCTATGACGGCAAAATAACGGCTGTGTTTATAGGATTCTACCTAAACGCTGAACGTGCCGAAGAGCCTGACCTTGGCAGAATGGATGAAATCCTCAATATGGCTCTTGAAAAACAAGCGGGCAAATCTAAATGCTATCTGAATAATGATGTTACCTTACGAATTTGTAATGAAGCGGATGTAGTTACTATGGCTGCTCTTTATAAAAGCACATTTAAATCCTACCCTTTCCCGATAGATAATCCTGCATATATTCTAAAAACAATGAAAAGTCATGTTGATTATTTTGGGATAGAAGTGAATGGTCAACTTGTCGCTGTTTCATCGGCAGAAATGGATAAACAATCTTCCAATGCTGAAATGACCGATTTTGCCACACTCCCGGAATGGCGAGGTAATGGATTCGCTCAATCTCTTCTTTTTGAAATGGAAAACGCCATGAAGAAAAAAGGGATCAAAACTTTATATACAATCGCCCGTGCGATGTCTGCTGGAATGAATCAGACGTTTAGCAAGGCAGGTTACCGATTTGGCGGAAGGCTAAAAAACAACACAAATATTTCCGGAAACATTGAGAGCATGAATGTGTGGTATAAACATTTAATTGGCTAACAACCACTTGCACAGTATTGCTATTTTCTCTATTGATTTCTCTGTTTTAAAAATCATAGATTTGCCTTTATTTAATTCCCCTAAAAAGGTTTGGTTGCCCTGCGTTTTGCTCTATTTAAGTAAAGATAAGCACAAGTTGTGCTTTGATAACCCGTTTAACAGTGATGCTAAATATAACTGTTTACGTATAAACTATTAGGTCTTTAGTATGAATGAATTACCACATTGCAAATATATAATTAAGCAGTTATTTTTTTTGGTTATTACTGCCAGCTTGTCATTGCCTAGTTATGCGCAACCATTCGCTGCTAACTTAGCGCAAGCTGCATTAGCTCGCACAGAACATCAGGTTAGGTATGACGCGGCATATATCAAACTCGTCTACCCAAATGGTGATGTGCCTAGTAATACTGGGGTATGTACAGATGTCATTATTCGCAGCTACCGGCAGTTAGGCATCGATTTACAACAATTAGTGCACGAAGATATGAGTAAACATTTCGACCAATATCCTTCCAAGCGAATATGGGGATTAAATAAACCCGATAGCAATATTGATCATCGTCGTGTGCCAAATTTGAAGACCTATTTCAGACGATTTGGGCAGTCATTAACTATTTCCTATCAACCTCAAGACTATAAAATGGGCGAGATTGTTACTTGGATATTACCTGGTAATTTACCTCATATCGGTATTGTGGTTAGCAATGTTAGTAAAGAAAACTATGGGCCGCTGATCGTTCACAATATGGGGGCCGGGCCGCAATTAGACGAGATGTTATTTGATTTTAAAATCACCGGCCATTATCGCTTCTCTTCTGAGGTTAAGGATTAACAGTATGCTTTATCGATTTATTTATTTTGCGCTGTTTTTATTGATGGGACCTAACTTAGCTTATGCTGAAATTAACCCGGATAAAGCATTCGCCTTTCAAAAACTGCAGCAAGCGACGACAGCCTATGGGGAAAAACATGATTTGTGCAATCAGCAAAAGCAGGATAATAAGCTGACGGCAGAAACACAGGAAATGTTGCAAGCATTATCAGAAGAAACGTTACGCAAGGGGATGATTTATCTTTCTGAAAAGGCATTTAATCGCTGTTTACAACCAGAGCGGGGCCAGCTTGCAGAGCGTTTATTGCAAATTCAATCATGGCCTGAGGATAAAAAACAGATATTTGATAACCTTATGTTAATTACAATGAATGCGACAAGGAAGTTGGTTTTTGACATTTCAAGGATTAACACTGAAGTTGTTTTTTACCAACTGCCAGTTCAACAGCAACAAAAATTACTGGCGATCTCTGCAATGCAAACCCCCTTTGATATGCTTGCATATTGGGAAGCGAGTTCACGTATTGGTCAGCAGTACCTTAGCAATGAAAAATAAACTCATATCAGCTATTGTCACTGTTTTAGTGTTTATTTTTTTGTCGTTAATCAATCCTAAAATCAGTGATTTGCTATTAAGTTTAGTGATAATTTTGCTTAGTTTCCTTACAATTTTTCTTACTCTTTCACTCATTAAAGATACGATAAATAAACAACTCAAACCTGCCACTCAAACTGTACGGCAGCTAGTATTGATGCTGATTTTTTCAATCTGTTTGAGCGGGGCTATGGCTTACTTTTCCTACTATCTTATTGAGAATTCAGCTTTTGAAATAATGTGTAAAATCTCACCTTGTCAAATAGGCCCTTACGGTTGGTCTGTTGCACTCTTATCGATATCGATTAGTTGCTTATTTTTTATTATGACAGGTTTGTTTGTGCGCAGATTAGTTAACAAGTGCCACTATTGATGGGCTTGCCAAATAGGTAATTTAATGCGCATAAATCTCTATTCGTTCGCACTGTGTTAAGCGACAGGCGGTGATTTTTATTGGCGAGTTATAAGCGGATAGTTGTAATTGTTTATGCTGATATAACTGCCCATTGATATACCAATTCACCTGTTCGGGATGATTTACTTTTAAGTCAATCATATCAACCTGCTCAGTAAAAAAATGTTGCTGGTGGTGGGGCCGTAAAATTTTCAGAGGCGTTGAGTTATTGACCGGCTCTTGCTGCATACCTTCTGGCAACAGATCATCTCGATTAAAACGCTTTAACCAATTACTTAATGCATGCGGGCGCTGATGATTTAATACAAAAGTGCCATCGGACTCTAACGTTGCAGGGGTTAAACCGTTAATGGTCAAGGCTGTCAATTTGCGTGTTTCACATAAGGGGGCAGGGGTTAATGACACGGATATGCCTCCGGGCCAACAAATTGTTTTATCAACCACTTGCAGTGGTTTTTCGATCTGCTGTTGATCGTTATCGAGTAGATCAAACAGATCAAACATTAAAGGTGCTGCTGTTGACGCGCCTAATTGGCCAACTGATGGCGCGCCATCGGGTCTGCCAATCCAAACACCAACGCTATAATCAGGGCTTACTCCGATTGCCCAAGTATCCCGGTAACCGTAACTGGTGCCCGTTTTCCACGCTATTTTACGACGAAATTTAGCAACACTGCGATCCGGTGGTGGATTGCTTTGTAATAAATCAAAGATTATCCAATTTGCTGCGCTGGAAAGCAAAGCAGGGCGCAATTGGATTTTTTCATTTTGTTTAAAGCGCAAACTGTGAATCTGGCCATCATTAGCTAATGCACTGTATAGCGTCACTAAATCCACTAACGAAATGCCCGTTCCGCCTAATCCTATACTTAGATTCGCTTTTATATTATTAGCCTGCGTTAAAGAGACCCCTGATTGTGCCATTTTTTTAGTAAAAAACTGTGGGGTAAGGGCATTGAATACCTGTATTAAGGGGATATTTAACGAGCGATGTAAAGCGTCTTTTAAGCTAATATTGCCGGCATAACGGCCGTTTAAATTTTTGGGTTTGTAACCGGAAAATACCGAGGGGATATCGGACAGCAGCGACTCGCTGTGAATCAAACCTTGGTCTAATGCCATGCCATAAATAAAGGGTTTTAAGGTTGAGCCAGGGGAGCGTATTGCATCTGCCATATCAACATAGGCAAAGCGGGCATTGTCGGTAAAATCAATAGAGCCTTGATAAGCAATCACAGTATGGTCGCTATTTCTCACCACCATTACCGCACTGGATACTTTAGCGGGTAGTTGGCTTTTAAGGCGTAACAGCGTGGTTTTTATTTTACGTTGCAGGCGGCTGTCAATATAGGTTTGTATGACGTGTTGACTGGGATTTTTTTGTTTAAGTGCGCGCGATAAAAGCGGCGTAAAAACCGCTTGGTTATAACGCTCTGTTGGAATAGGGTAACTGCTGTAATGCAAATAGGCTTGTTCATTGAGCTTGCCTCGCAGGACTAAACGTTTTAATACTTTATTACGCATCGCTTGCGCGAGTGCATTATTGCGATCCGGGCGGTAAGCGGTGGGGCGTTGTGGTAATACCACTAATAATGCGGCTTCAGCGAGGTTAAGTTCCTTTGAGGATTTATTGAGATAAAGCCTTGCTGCCGCTTCAACACCCTCTATATTACTACCAAAAGGGGCGAAATTTAGGTAAAGCGAGAGGATCTCTTTCTTGCTATAGGTGAGTTCTAACTGTAAGGCTCGAAACAGCTGTTTTAACTTGCCGAATAGAGAACGCTGGTGCGGATCCACTAAACGCGCCACTTGCATGGTCAGTGTTGAACCGCCAGAAATAACTTTTCCATTAACTAACCACTGCCAAGCCGCCCGCAGATAGGAGATCGGATTAAATCCAAAATGGTGGTAAAAGAAACGGTCTTCGTAGGTGATTAACGTCTCAATATAGAGCGGAGAAATCTCTTCACTTGCCACAGTAAAGCGGTGAATTCCTTGTGAATCGGCAAAACTACGTAATATTTCCCCCTGTTTATCAAGAATAACCGTCGAACCCTTTTTAGCGTTTAAGTCTGGTAAAGGAAAGGTTATGTTGAATATAAAAAAAAGGCACATTATGGTTATCAATAAACCACCCGTGCCTTTTATGAGTTTCATTTTAGCCATTATTTAAAGTAATTTTTAATCTGTTGCATAATAGACACTTCTTCTTCAATCACGGTTAATACTTGTTGTTTGGGGTAATTGTCTTCACCAATAATCAATGGCTGTTCACTGTGCAGTTTAAGTACATTTTTGTAGGGTCTGTACATCACCTCTAAATAACTTGGCGGTTGTCTGTAACGCCCCGGTGCTTCAGCACGTAAGCTATAGGTCACTATATTACGTTGGCCTTTTTGGATATCACCCGAGGCGATAAAACGATCATTTCTATATTCACGGTAGTTCAGTGCCGCATCGGGATATGAATGTAAAACGTTGCCTTGATAAGGCATATTTTGGTGTTCTAACGCATTGCCCAAATTAGGATTTTCTAAGATAAACCCTGCTGGAATTAACTCAACTAACAGAGCTCCTTCGAGGTTTTCCTGCGCGTTAATATCAACGACTACCACAAAACGGTCACCGACTTTGATTGGCGCGCCAATATATTCGCGTCCATCGGGGTAGAATAGTTGACGATTAAAAGTGCTTAGTTGCAGTTGATTCACTGAGGAGACTAATTTTTTCGGTCTGCCCTGTGCAATCACTTGTACGTAAAGTGGTGCATCGGAGAGGTTGGTTATCTCACTGCCCGGTAAAATATTTTGAGAGATAGCCCCTTTCTTGGTCAATAGCTGACCATTAACTTCTACACTTAACTGTTTTTGTGATAACTGCTGTGTCACTAACCCCGCTTTTAATAATGCCGCGTTTTCCTGAGTGCTAAACCAATGCTGTGTTTGTGATTGTGCAATCAGCAACTCAATGTTTTGGAATAGTTGTAAATCTACATCGAGTTTTAATTTATCTTTAAAGTCATTTAACATCGATACCATTAAAGCGCGATCTCGTACATCACTACCGTAATCTGACAGGTAATTGTCACTACGTTTGATGCTTGGAATCTTTGCTAATAACAGATCTCGTTTTTTCTGATCGCCATTTAAATGAAACGCATAAGCCATTTGCATCGCAGCCAGCGGGGTTACCCAACCCGAAGCTTGACCTCTATCATAGATCTTCTTCAGATCTCCCCAATGTGTTTTTCCTTGCTGAGCGAGTAAATAAGCGGCATAAGTACGAGCCACAAAGGCGGCTTCGCTGGACGTATTGAGATCGTTTAATACCTGCGCATTCTTAACATAATCACTTAAACGCGCTTGTGCATTGTTGAGTAAGTTTTGGTCAACGAGTCCCGGGAATGATTGCTCAGCGGTTAATAAAAATTCGCTAATATAAACACTTAACCAAGCTCGTTCAGCACCGTCTGCTCCCCATAAACCAAAACCACCGTAGGGGTTTTGAAAGCTGCTAATCCGACGTATAGATTGATTTAATAACGCTCGCTCCGGTGAATCATTAGTTGCTAAACCGCGTTGTTGATAGATGACTTGTTTAAGGGCAGATAACTCCGGCTCATCAATTAAATAGGGGAAAGCACGGCTGGTGGTTTGCTCTGCACAGCCGTAAGGGTAACTAAATAATTGTTGCGCATGTTGCATCATATTGATTTGTGGCGCGCCACTTAAGCGAACTTTACCTGCATTTTTTGGATCATAGTTTAAGCCGTTCCATAACTCGTCACTGACCGTATAACTTTCTCCTTTTTTAAGGACTTTAATTAGGCGTTTAGTGACGATTGCACTGACCGGACGCACTGGAATAGTCCAGCTGCGCTTAATATCAATATCAGCACTGCTGACACTTAAATCAACAGATGTGCTGCCTTGAGGTAGGGTATCTGAGAGTGAAATTTGTAGCGGTAATGAAAAACGCTGCCCATCGGTAAGTGTGATGGATCTTGTCAGCTGGTCGGCATTAATAATAGTAATGCCCTCAGCCACTGCCATATCGATGCTTAATTGCTGAGTTTTACCGCTGTTATTAAATAACGACATATGTACTGTGCTGATATCACCAGGCGCAAGAAAGCGTGGCACTGCAAGTTCAGCAATCACCGGTGCTGCAATTTTCTGGGAAGCAACTGTTTGACCAAACTCATTGGCACTAAAGGTAGTTGCAATCACTTGCGCCTCACCGTTGTAATCCGGTAATGTTAATTGCACTAGCGCATCCCCGGCGTCATCAAACTGTACTGGCTCACTCATTAATATAATGGTTTTACTTTCCACTAAATCAGCACCGCGGCGATTAGGTGACACATCATCACCACCAAAACGAGGGGTTGCAAAAGGATTTGGCCTCAGATCAAATAACCGTGAATAAAGATCAACTACATCAGTGCTATAACGGCGCTGGCCAAAGAAAAAGTTAGCCGGATTAGTTGCTTGATAACCACTGATGTTGATAATTCCTTTGTCAACCATTGATAAAGTAACCCAGGTATCCTGATCTGATTTGTTAGTCAAACTAACGGGGATATTCACCGTCGTGAGCGGTTCAAATTTTTCTGGCAGAGTAAGTTTGAGATCTAACGTTCGCTCGCTTCTATCTAGCTTAATATGTTTCACACCAAATAATCGTTTTGGTATCCCTTGTTTATCATTGCCAGTCACCACCGCGGAAAGATAGATGTCATGGCGTAACCAACCCGGATCAATATTAATGGTTTGCGACTGCTGTTGTTTTGCATCGCTACTGAGATTTTTTGACCATAATACTTTGTCACTTTCAACGGTTAAGTAAACATGGCCTGCAATAGGGGATGTAAATGTCAGTTGCAATGAATCGCCATTTTGATAAAGAGATTTATCTAATTGCATATCAAGGTGTTCGGGTTTAGCCGGCATCTGCTCGCGGCTGTTTCTCCATCCTGCATAAAAATCGATTACTGTTTCACTTTTAGACTGTTTTTCAGTCGCAACAATACGGTATTGCCCCCAAGTTACATCAAGGTCAAATGGACTGGCAACAGTGCTTGTAGTGACTGTTTTATCGCTAATTTTTAACCATTGCGGTTGTGAATGCTGTGTCCAGCCACTGCCATCTTCATAACTCCAATAATAGTTGCCTTGGTTCTTATATAAGCTCAGTTGTACTTCTCCCTCAATGGCGGTATCTCCCTGTGCATTTAATAATAACAACTCAAAATTTGCCTTAGACATATAACCAACAGAGTCTTGTAAAGCACGAATAGCGGCGATAGGTTTGTTATTCCAACTGATAAAATCAAGCGTTTTTTGTGCGCCTGTTGCGCCATCTTCCATTAGATCTAAATTAGCACGTACGGCAACGGGGCTTTTAATCTCCTGAGTTGGTGCGGGAATTAATAGTTCGCCTTTACCTTCGTTATCAAGTTTGTAGGGGCTTAAGCTTAAATAGGATTCATTAAGGTGAAAGGGTTGCCCTACTTGGTAGTCTTTATATTTTCCTGCAAAGTGTTGCACTTGTGTATAAGTCAGCTGGCTATTAACTTGATTACCATCCGCTTTTGCACCAAACAGGTAACGTCCCGTTAATGCTACGTGTAATGATTGATTCGGGGCGATCACCTGTTGTGGCGCATCGATTAACAATTCCATACGTTCAGGCACAAACTCTTGTACTTGAAAGGTTAACTGACTCAGTGCATTGTTGGCTTTTGGATCTGTGCGCACTTCGATACGCCAATTGCCTAATGCGGCATCGTCAGAAAGGTTCAGCATTTCATGATAATAACCCGCCAAGCTTGATGTTAGGTTTTTTTGGTAAGCGAGTTGATTATCGGGTTTGATGATCCGCAGGTTAATCGGCTGTTCGCTTAATAGCTGTCCATCTGCATCGCGTAATAAGATATTAATTGGCAGTTGTTCACCGGGTTTAACCAGATCTCGGTTGCTGTAGATAAAGGCTTCTTGTGGTTGAAAGTTTTTGCCTGCCACTGCAAATTCGGAGAGATCCAGCGGCACCTCTTTGAAGGATAAAATCGCCATCTCATTATCAGATTCAACGAGCAGTACGGTGTCATTGCTTGCTTTAATATTTAATTGTGCGCGGCCATTCTCAACTACTACCGCATCAATTAACTCACCGTTGTTATACGCTTTGACTAGCCCTTTTTTAACGGGCAAGCCATTATCTAATGTCGACACTAAAAGATGTACCGATTGTTTAAACCATTTTGCTTGTATACCAATATTAGTGAGTAAAAAATGGCTGGTTTTTACATTGTATGCACTGTAATCATTAACAGGATTCAGTAATGCAACATACCACCCCGAGGGTAAATTTTTCGGTAAATTTAGTTTACTCGCTATCTCTACATTATCCTTGGCACTTGGTAATAAATAACGCTCTAGCGTAATGCTCTGTAAGCTATTTTTCACTTGTTGCAAATCCCATTCGGAGAGTTGCCCTGTGTAATATTGTTGCAGCAAAAATTGCTCAGGTTTTTGCACCTTTAAAATTTCTAAATCGACCTCTTTTAAATTAATAGAGGTGACAGGTAAAGCGCGCTCACTTTTAGGCACAATAGGGCCTTGACCAACAAAATTGATATTTGCTGGCTGCATTTTAGTGCTGCTTTCGGCTAAACAGCTGATGCTATAAACCAAGCAAAAAAGGAGAGAAAATAATCGAGAAAGCTTGTTAAATATCATTGCGTTAACCTATCGTCAGGGGGATTTTTTCATAAGATTATAAGGTAAGATTAACTAATAATATACTGACGTATACCACTCTTGGTGATTGGCTCACATTAACCTCTATTTATTATCAAAAAGCATTACTTGTAATGTTTGTCAGGAAAATGATTTTAACAATCGATAGATTCACAACAGGGGAACGATTAAAAATCTATTTTCCCTTGGGCCGCTTCAGGACGCGCAGTCGTAGGTGCTAATGCAGCTGAACTGTTAGGTACAATCGGCTTGGCAATTGAGAGGGGCTGTGATGCTGAAGATATAACCCTATACGCATCCAACAGCGCATAAATCAGCAAAGGGCGTTTTTTATGTGATTAATTTATCCTTCACCTGTTTAACTCCAAGCCTGTAGACAGTTCGCTGTGAATGTTCTGCCTTTTGCTAGAACGTCAAATAA
>NZ_JBLIEK010000098.1:0-14304 GCF_047632995.1 Psychromonas sp. | reverse complement strand
CGCTTTTCTTTTTGCAATTGCTTGTTTCACCTCTTCGGGTAGCTTCATATTCGCACTGTGTTTCAAAAGCATGATATTACCCACAACAATGCCTAAGATAGCCGCTATCAATAAAAAAAGTGCCCAACTATTCATCGCCGTTCCTTGATATTCAGGTTAAAAAAAGCAGGAAATAAATCCTGCTATAACCATTAGTAAATAGACAATTATCTAATCAATTAGCCCGTAATCTTTACGCAATATTGCAACTATTTCCGCTTTTGGATTATCAGATAGTTTTATCTTAGCGCCGATAACTTTTTCTGCAATGCCGATATATGTTTCAGAAATTTTCATCAATACAGAAACGGGTAGGGCATTATCACGTGCTAACGCACTGCGCTCGACCATGCGACCCTTATTTAAAAGAATATCCGGATCGGGGAAATGATTTAATAACAGTTGGCGGAAATCTTCTTTAGAGTTCTCAACAATCTTCCCCTTTTGGTAGGCAGCGCCATCCCAAATACGGGAAGAGTCGGGGGTGCCGACTTCATCCATATAGATAAGTTTTTCATTACCCGCTTTATCATTAACGTAGCCAAACTCAAATTTGGTATCAACAAATATTTGTCCGATTTTGGCCAGCTCATTGCTGATAACATCAAACCCCTCTTTTAATAATTTTTCATAGTAATCGATATCATCTGCTTTGCTAAAGTTAAACGCCGCAAAATTATCTTCTATGTTTTGACGGGTTATATTCACATCATCAACAGCTGCTACGCCGGGAATCCCCTCAAGAATACCTTTTGTCGAAGGGGTAATTAATAATTCAGGTAGTTTTTGATCTTTTTGCAAACCTTCAGCAATTTGAATGCCGCAGAATTCGCGTTCGCCTTTCTCATAAGCCCGCCACATAGAGCCGGTTATATATTGACGGCAGATCGCTTCAATCATCACAGGTTTCGCTTTTTGCACAATCCATACAAAGGGGTGTGGAATATCAAGGATATGGCTGTCTGCGAGTCCTTGCTCTTTAAATAATTTGAACCAGTGGTTAGATATTGCATTTAATGCAGCCCCTTTACCAGGCACTCCGTTCATTCCTCCTTCGCCATGCCAGATACAATCAAACGCAGAGATGCGATCACTGATAACCATAATGGCAAGTGGCGCATCGCTGGCAACATCATAACCCTTCTCACGGATTAAACGCTTGCTATCAGCTTCCGTTAACCAGTAAACAGAGCGTACTTTTCCGCTGTGGACGGGTTGGTCCGTACGAATGGGTAAATCGTTATTAACAGCTAACACTTTATCGGCAAGACTCATAAACAATATCCTATATATAAAGCCAGATTTAACAGATCATGTCTGTAATGAAATAGTTTTGGAGGCAAATAATAGCAGAATATTATTGACTTATCATGGCAAAAAAAATATTTACGATTTAACCTATTGGTTCATTATTCTAAGCATACCACTGGCCTTTCATTTCAGTGATAAATAACATTTTATTACTAGTTACATAATTTATTAGTGTATATTTTAGGGCACGTAACATGCGTTGCGCACTATCTCTTAGCTTTCAGGTGGATCTATGTCGGTTCTTTCTTCAAATAGTGTTTTTACTTCTCTTCAACAAGAAGGTCCTTTAGCCGTTACGGATGATCCCTTTATTGCTGGACGTTTTTCCACAGCAACGCGGCAATGGGTAAAAGTATTACAGCAGGATGCCAACAACATTACTAAATATAGGGCGCTGCGCAGTCAACTCTTTGAGTTTTTAGGCGTTGACTCTCTAGAGCAGATTCAATCTTTGATTACTGACACGTCCCTCCATCAAAAGCGCAGTGAGCGTGCGCTGTGCTTGCTCGGTAATATGTTTGGCATTGATGGCACGCTTAAGGAGATAAAAAATCGTGTTAATGAGTATGCGCGCAGCGCCGATGCGGTGGTTAATTCAATTAAAGGTAAAATTCTCGCTCCCTATGCATCACATATTGAAGCCACCAATGAAATAGAGGTCACCAATAATCCGGTTGAACTTTTGCTTATTATGTTTAACGGTGATTATCATAAAAAAGCCCGATTTGAAGCACGTCGAAAGCTGATTTTAATGACCTTGGCAGGCAGCATTGACCAGCGCGAACGAGAAACGAATATTGAAAATAAATTTTCTGACTTTCTCTCTTTTTTAAATGGTTATGTGTGGAGTCCGAATCTTAAAATCGGCGAGTTAGACTCTATTTACCTTTACTCAACGCATCGCAGTGAAGATTATTGTTGTACCAATGTTGCCCTGTTAACACCTGAAGAGGCTAATTTAGTTACGCAGGGGACAGGGGAAAAATTAACCCTAATTAAGCGCCGTAGTTTTAGCGTCGGCAAAAAAAATATCCCAATCTATGTTTCTATCAGAAAGAAACCGCCGGAAGCGAAAGTTTTAAAACTGTTAAGAAAAAATGAGAAAAACCCGGCCGTTGCTGTTGATGATGAATTGGGATTGATGGCTGTGCTTGATTCGGTCAGTGATGTAAAAGCTTTTCAGCAACACCTCACCCGCAGCGCCTCTAAAGCAGATTCATTGATGGTGCTTGAAGATATCTCGGATACTTTAGTTGAGCATACTAAGTATCGTGGCCGCGCAACCGGCTCTAGTGATAAAACCGCAATGATGAAGTTTTTCGCCCGCTTAGGGGGGATGCGTGTTGAATTTATTATTCATACCAATCAGACCTGGCTCAACTATATGTATCAAAAAGATGTAGCGCACGACGAGTATGAAGTGAAACGTATGTTTGATACCGGTGTGATTGAGCTGCTCTTTCCGATGAATATTTATCATCTTCAACATCGCAATACACGCGATGAGATGGTGCGGTTTTTTCGCAAGCAAATTGAATCTTAACCTTATTGGTAATAAGATCAGCAATAAGCGAGCCGTTTTATGCAAAGCAGTTTATATATTAGTTGGACACAACTAGCGCTATTTTCAATGGTGCTTTTTGTGCCGCTGTTAATTAACCGTTATTACCAGTTGGCAATGGCTAAAGAGGTGTTGATTGCGGTTTCACGTATGGCGATACAACTGATTTTAGTTGGTTTATATCTGCAGTATGTTTTTTCGCTCAATAACCTGTTTGTTAATATCGGCTGGATCATCCTGATGGTACTTATCGGCAGCAGTGCGATTGTCGGAAAAGCTAATTTGCCTAAGAAAGCTATTTTCATGCCCGTTGCATGCGGCTTAAGTCTGGGTTTGTTGCCCCTGATGTTATTGCTTTGTTATGTCGTTATTCGCCCTGATCCCCTATACAGCGCGCAGTATGTGATTCCGCTGGCGGGCATGTTATTGGGCAACTCATTAAGCAGCAATATCGTTGCACTGCAAAATCTATTTGAGGCATTTGCGCAGCGCAGAAGCGAATATGAAGCTGCTATTGCACTGGGCGCAACCCCATTTCAGGCAGCCAACCCTTTTGTTATTGTGGCACTGAAAAAAGCGCAAGCCCCCATTTTAGCGTCAATGGCGACGACCGGACTGGTCACGCTTCCGGGGATGATGACAGGGCAGATACTCGCTGGCGTAACGCCTATCTTGGCTATTAAATACCAGTTGGTGATCCTTATTGCAATTTTTGTGATGAGCAGTATTTCATTAACAGTTACCTTGCAGTTAAGTTTGCAAAGAACGCTTTGCAAAACAGGCAGAATAAAAGTTAAACCTTTTAATTAACGTCTGTTATCTAACCGCTCTTTATTAAACATTTCATTCTTATTGTTCAGGTCCATTAGACACCTTCGATTACATGATGCAAGTTATCCTCTCTTCGGTAAAAAACAAACTATATAAATCAAACAAAGGTCACCAAAAACAACAGGTTAATGCTTTATCATCGTTTTTATTAAAAAAATAACAGTAATGGTGGAATATGCATAATCAAACAAAAAGCTTAACAGGGCGTATAGGTGTGAGCGCCATATTACTACTGGCTATGACTGGCTGCAAAAGCACGATAGAAGCCGATTCACCGGCATCTGCCTGTCTGCAAGTTGCAGGTACCTGGGATTTAATAGCGGATACGGATGATTCTCAATGTGGCGGCTCAGGAAAGCAGGAAAAGATGGTTTTTACTGTTACTCAGGATCACTGCCAATTAGAAAATAGTGATGGGACTACGGGGACGATTAATGGCGCTGATATCAACTGGATTGCAGATCCTTGGTATATTAATGGCGGTGAAGTCACCTATTCTAAAGCTATCGCCCGCATAGAGGGGAAGCAAGTAACAGGGAGTTATGACTGGAACTGGAGTGATGGCAGTAACGAGTGTTCAGGTACAACCAAAGTGAATGGCACTATATTGGCAAATGGCGAGACTGTTAGTGTCCAAACAAAAGTTAAAGAAAAAAATCCTATGCTCTTGCCAAGTGAGGGGAGTATTGCCCACACTTTTTCATTACAAGCGTCCGATGCTAAAGCCGTTTACCTTGCCGGTGAGATGAGTGATTGGCAAGCGGATGTTTTTAAAATGAAAAAACAAGAACAGGGGGACTGGTCTTTAACTCTTTATCTGCAGCCTGGCGCCTGGCAGTATAAATTCGTTGTCGATGGCAAGTGGCGTTATGACCACAGCAACCCGAAAACAACGGATGATGGTTATGAAGGACTTAACTCATTGATTGTTTTAGGCAAAGAGGTTGCAGAACTAACCGTCAATCCGAATATTGCTCATGGCGCAGTTATCAATAGTGATTTTGACAGTAAAGTGCTCGGTGCAAATAGCCCTTATGCTGTCTATCTGCCTGCTGGTTATTCGGCGGACAGCCAAAAAATTTACCCGCTTTTGGTACTGCTGCATGGTTATGGTAATGATCAACAACAATGGATTCGCGATGGGAAAATTCAAAATTTTATGGATAATCTTGCCGACAAAGGGGTCATTGAGCCGTTTATTATCGTTATGCCCTCTGGCGAAAAAAGCCAGTATGTCGGTAAACGGGAAATCCATATTATGGAGGAATTGATCCCCTATGTAAAAGCGCAATATCGCATAAAACCGGGGAAAGCATCCACCGCTATTTCCGGACTATCAATGGGCGGATTTGGCGCATTTTATTTAGCACATCGACATCAGGATATTTTTGGATTATCCGTTCCGCTTAGCGGCTATTTTAATATGAGTAATTATCCTGATTTTAACCCGGAAAAATTTACCATGACGCCCGCGCTTTATCTCTATTGCGGCAGTGACGATCATACCAGTTTTGTCAGTAATCAAGGCCTGGTTAAATTGTTAAAAAAAGGCGGAATAGATTTCACTTATAAGACTGCGCCTGGAGGCCATACTTGGCGATATTGGAACAGTATCAGTAGCGAATTTTTGACGGTAATATCTGATTTTTTCAACCAGTAAGTTTAAATTCAACAAGCCTATCTTCTTTGATGAAAAGGGATAGGCGCTGTTTTATTGCAAGTGCAGTGAGTGTTTAAGCGCCGCTTATGATTGTTATTAATTTTTTAATAAAGAGTTTCACCGCTTTGGTATTATCAAATTTAAAAGAGATACCATAGTGAATTTCATTGATCCCTTTGTGCACTCTTTTAGGGAAGCGTGTCATTTCAGCACTGTGAAAATAGGTCTCCCGTTTACGCACGCCTTCGAGTCCCGCCAACTCTGCTGCAAACACTTCAAAGACAGGGCGGATAATAATATGCGGCGTATTGTTTTCTATATGCAGGTAAAATGCTTCTTTAAGTTTAGGGAGCATATACTCTGTGATTTTCTTCACTGTGAAGTTGGTGCGGCACTCTAAACTGGTTAATAGATTAACCATCTCGTTTTCTTCAATTGCCAAAGTTGTTCCCCTGGGGCTGTTAAGCTGCCAAATAATAGATTATTGCTAACTTAGCAGAGGTTCGCTTAGAAAAGAAATTTTTCTTCGATAATATCTTTTCTAAGTGAGTTAAATGTAATAAGCACAATCCCCCAAATGCATGATTTATAAGATTAAGGTCGATTCTCGGCTTGGTTTTTCGTCCACTTTGCACTGTTTTAATGTCTGATATCTCATTCTAGCCTTTGCGCTGTAATTGCTGTCGAGTTTGACTCAAAGTTGTTATTTATCGTCTTGAAAATGGCTATACTTATTAATAATGATTTTTAATGAGTGGTAGGGAAGTCACTATGATTAATTTAAAAATGAGAAATAAATTTTTATTAACTGCAATTTTGCCTATGGTGATTGTATTAGGTGTAGCAATGTCCATTATATATATCCAGCAGACAGAGACAGTTAAGCAGGATATTGCAGATTACCGAAAACTGCTTACTTCTGAGCGAAAAAAACAATTAAAAGATGCTGTTCTTATCGCCAAAGGGGCAGTCGAGCATACGCTTGCAACCATTAGTGATAAGGGGCGAGCATTAGAAAATGTCAGAAAAATGTTAACCCCTATCCGTTTTGCTGATAATAATTCAGGATATTTATTTATCTATGACCAACAAGGGATCATGATTTTAAATGCGGCTGCGCCACAAAATCATGGTAAAAACTTGTTTTCATTAAAAGATCCCAATGGGGTAATGATTATTCAGGAGGTTATTAAGGCGGGTAGAGCTGGAGGTGGTTTTTTTGAATATATTTATGCAAAACCGGGTTCACCCACGCCTCAACCGAAATTGAGTTATGCAGCGCCTATTCAGGGGAGCGAGTGGTCTCTCGGTACCGGGGTTTATATTGATGATATCGAAAAATCAACACAGCAATATAGTGAAAAGGCATGGCTGCAGAGGAACGCTCAGTTTAGTTCCGCCGCATTAAGTGCAATTATACTCGCGCTCATCACCATTGCTATTATGATTTTTATTGCGCAAAAAATCGCGCAACCGATCAATGTGATGGTAGCAACCCTTAATGATATTGCCGATGGTGAAGGCGATTTAACAAAACGGTTAGCGATACAGGGGAAAGATGAGATATCACAATTAGGGCAAGCATTTAACCGATTTTCAACAAAACTTCATACTATTATTAATGAAGTTTCAGAAGCAACCGAGCAAGTAACAAATGCATCACAAAGCATTAAACGCCAGACTTTGCATGTGGAGGAGCAGTTAGATACACATAATAATGAAACCGAGCAGGTTGTAACGGCAGCAACCGAAATGAGCGCAACTGCGCATGAAGTGGCGCAAAATGCCACCAGTGTGGCAGATGCGACACAGGCGGCAGCTATCGATTCTCAAAAAGCTCAGGAAATTGTAAATGTTTCAGCTCTCTCTATTAATACCTTGGCCAAAGAAGTAGAAGAAGCGGGCAAGCATATGAGCTCATTGCACGAACAATCTCAAAAAATAGATGGTGTGCTGCAAGTGATAGGAGCAATTGCCGAGCAAACAAATTTGCTCGCATTAAATGCGGCGATTGAGGCGGCGCGTGCAGGTGAGCAAGGACGAGGATTTGCTGTGGTTGCAGATGAGGTTAGAAGCCTCGCCAGCAGAACACAAGAGAGTACGTTAGAGATCAAAGAGATGTTAGATAAACTGCATCAGCTGGTTTCGCAAACGGTTACTTCAATGAAATCTAGTCAGGATAGCAGTAGTGAGGCGGTCGCATCGTCAAGTAAAATAAGCAAAAATCTAGCATCAGTAACCAACGCTATAGACGTTATCAATGATATGAGCAGTCATATTGCCACCGCGGCGACTGAGCAAAGCAGTGTCACAGAAGAGATCAACCGAAATATGGTGGCAATCCGAGTCATTGTTTCTGAGTTGCTCGATTCAAGCCACGAGTCTTCAAATATCTCAGATACACTTTCCGATGCCAGCATGAAGTTAAAAAAATTGGTTGAACAATTTAAGCTTTAACTGGCGAGCAGGGTGCTACTTAGTCAACGCTCTTTTTTATCTGCCGTCTGAGCTTAATAATCGTATTCAATCTTGTTGATATACCAGCGAACTAAACCACGGGGGGTTTTCACCAGCGCCTCGTCATCGACTTCTTGTTTAAGCAGTGCGCGTGCCAGCGGGCTGTCAATGGAGATATAATCTTTGCGTTGAACCAGACTGCCGCGCTGGTAAATTTCATCCGGACCAACAATTTTAAAACGTTTTATTTCACTCTGTTCATTTTCAATTGTTACCCAAGCGCCAAAGAATACTTTACCTGATTGTTGTGGGGAGGGGGTGACAATTGTCACTTGCTCAATGCGTTTTCCTAAAAATCGGATACGCGAGTCTATTTGCCGTAAAAGCCTTTTATTTTCTTTATAATCTGCATTATCAGAACGGTCGCCAAGGCTTGCCGCCCAAGCGACTTTCCGGGTTATTTCGGGACGATACTCTCGCCACAGATAATCTAATTCTGTTTGTAATTTTTTAAAACCTTCAGGGGTGATTAAATTAGTATGCAATGGTTCGGTTATCCTCAAAATTTAAACATAAGCTTGGTTTCATAATAGCTCAACATGCTTTATCAGAATTCAGCTTGGAGATCAGAATAGTGTTTTTTTTCAGTTAATTTATGCCTCTAAGGCTTAGACTATCAGCTCGGTTACATCTGCCATCTCAAACACACCGATTGTATGCAACAAAGCGGACTCAATACTTTTTACTTTTGGGGCTGCAAAGGCTTCCAAATAGGTCATTTCATCACGAAAATACTTATTAAATACCAGCCCCTTTTTACTGATATTTATTCTTAATAGTCGGGGATCGCCGATACACTTTAAATGCTGCATAAATTGTATCAATTCCTCCCCTTTTTGTGATTCTGTTAGCGGTTTTATAAAGAAGTAGTTATCTCCGTTGCTGCGCGTTCGTGACATAACAATCAAATAAACTATCTGACAAGGATTTTCTTTATTTATCAACTCCATTTTATCTGTGATTGCCATTCTAAATGGCTCTGTTTCCATAAGAGCAAGCAACTCATTGCGGCTCTTATCGTTGACAACCGGGATGATGGAGTTTTCAGATATTGCAATATTTTTTATATATTTGGCTGTGCCTTCTCTGGCGATTATTCCATGCGGGAGATGGATGTTATTTGTAAATATATTTCGTAATACACGAGAAAGACCATAAATTTCATTTTCATATCCCACTGGTTGCATATTGTTTAGATTTTTATATATATATTCTCGGACCATTTTACGACCTTGGTGAGCTGCAGCATTGCCACAAATAACTAATCGCCACACCAGAGGGCTATCCTGTCCAACGACTTTATATGCTTGCTCGCATGCGCTATTCACTCCATCGCCAGAAAGCTCTCCAAGGCGCACTAAGACCTTATCCCTGACATTTAAATTCATTATTTTTGATAGTGTTATTTTTAATCCTCGGGTGGATATATCAATAGTGCTGCAGGGGATAAATTCACTGCTTTTATCTTCTTTCTTTTGGATCTGCAGATCCATCGTGCATATAAACCGATCTTCCATTCTGAAATCATTTGTCTCGGCCAGCGCATCGCATAGTTCAACCTCTTTTAGCGGTTTTTTCAGTATATATTGAGAGAGGTTCACCCTGTTTTCTTGTTCAACGCAATCGCCCGTTAGCAGTTTAAGGGAGTCGATGGAATCAGAAAAATCACTGATCACAACCATTCTTTGTAGCTCGTTGGAAAATGATTTTAGCTCTTCCGCAGGTTGCTGATTCATACTTTCAAAGGCTTCGCCAACATAAGAGGGAAGTGAGCTTGGGACATGGCATTGCGTTTCAGGTGATGTTTGGCTGCCATCAATCCGGTAAAGCTTAAGTTTTTGTTTTTGATGACGGGTTATTGCGACTTTTTTGATGGCTGCGTTATCAATAACTTTTTTATAGGGCAGGGCAACATAATAGGTTTTATTATTTTTATCTTTAATCTGCATGATAAACAGATAATCAAAAAAACGCGCTCCTGAAGCAATTTTCGATTGAATAGATGGCAACATGCACAGAGAACGCAAGAAGTCTTTATTGTCGTTAACATTGGCTATTAAGCCTATATTTGTGTTGTGTTTGGTTTTAAATTGCGCGCCCGGTAGCCAAACGTTATTTTGCTGCAGAAGAAAAACCGGCAGCGATTTTAACGTTTCAATAATGAACTGTTCAGAAGCTTTTACTTTTATTGCATTTATGGTGTTTTCAACCGGAATGTTATTGCGTTTTTTCTGTGCTTCCAGATAGTTTTCTGAAAAGGCAATGAACTCTTTGGCCACTGTTGAACACTGCTTGCTGTGGTAATCAAGGTTGAAATAGATATGGCCATTTTTTTCAAATGTTTTTTTAATTTCATAGCTAATAATAACGCGCTCAGAGAACTTAAATTCACCTTCAATACCATGCATCCAGACATGAATCAGGCCATCTGTTCGACGAACATCTTGTTTCGCTATTTTGATTGACAGTCCTGTTGAAGAGATATCTGTTGTTAACCCTTCTATCGCAAAATTTTCGAAGACAGTTTTGCTCATTTTTTCAGGGCTATTATAGAAAACACTTACTTTTTTTACAAAATACAATCTTTCATCTTTGCGCTGGAAAAATTGGGTTAAATAGATCTCTTCGGTTTTTGGCGGGGGAATGACTAAAGCATGTGGATTTAATTTAAGTCTCGTCTTGGCCTTTTGCATTATATGCTTGTAGACACCCAGCGTGTAGTTACCGCCATATCTGTTTATTTCATTTTTAAATTCATTTTTAGAGATATGATCAAGAAAATGAGAAATCCCGTTATAAATAAATTTTTCACACCCCTCTTTGAATAAAGTCCGAAGATCGATCACCCGCTCGACCTCTCGAGAAAGATTCATTATTTCCATTTTGATCAGAAATCTATTTGAGACGGTGGCCGTTACCGCAAGATGTTGAATTTGGCTTTCAAGCGAGGGATTATTATAGGCATGCCTTAGCGCCATAATAATTTCATTAAACTCAATCTCCGCAGCTGCTGTCATATTTTTCATTATTTTTGTTAGGATGCCTCATGTTTGTTTGAAATGAAGCATCGCGATGCCTTTAGCTTGTTTAAATAAAAATCAACGTTAATTAGAAAGTAATGTTATAGCATACAAGTGGATACATCTGTAATAGCGATCACATTCAGGTTGTTTTGACGGCAACGTGTGGAGAGAAAGTTAGCCGTTTTAAGGCAAATAAAGGCGCTACCAAAATTTACACTGGGTACCTGAATGTGTGAAATTCCGGGCGATATTTCTCAATAATAATTTTTACAGCCGTTAATCTCATATTTGGTTACTCTGGCGCGAGTAACCTTATTAGCCTATTAATTTCTTTCTACTATTCTAACTCAACCATAGGGCGGCAAGTCAATTCATGTACCACGACATCTTCTGGGTTACTGAGTAATTGACTCACCATCGTTGCCACACTTTCTGGCTGCATGTATTGCGGACGCGCTTGATCGCGAAATGCAGTATTCATTCCGCCAGGGTAAATAGCGGTTACCTTGATACCATGGGGCTGCGCTTCTTTCATCAGAACGTTATTTAAACCGGCAAAGCCCTGTTTCATCGCTGTATAAATACTCATAGCCGGATTACTGCGTTTAGCAACCGTACTGACAATATTAATAATATAGCCATGCTTTTTAGGCAGCATCTCCTGCATCGCTTCCCGGCAAAGTAGATAAGGTGCACGCAAATTGACTGCATATTGCTGTTCAAACTCTTCCAATGTCGTCTCAGCAAGTTCGCATTTGCGTGAATTCATACCGGCATTATTGATAAGTACATCAATATGCCCCAGCGCTTGCTGTGCTTTTTGAAACAGCGGCACTACAGCTTCAGCTTGGCTGAGATCGCAACTAACCCCCAAGCAACCTGTTTGCTCTATAAGTTGTTGCAGCTGAATTTCATCACGTCCGCTTGCAAAAACTTGATAGCCTTTACTGCATAGATCTATAACGAGTGCTCGACCTAGACCTCTGGTTGCGCCAGTAATAAATACCGTTTGATAGCTCATACTTATATTTCCTTAGATTGCCAGTTAAAAAATTATGTCGTCGTAAATTCATTTATAAATAGAAGAAAATTGAATTTATTTTGCAGCATAAGCATACCGATAATTCGGCATTGAAGAAACTGTGCTTCTCCTTATTATTTATTAAAGGCATACTCTGACTATATTTTTTAATCGGAACTGGTAACGTGGAACTACTGCAACTTGAACATTTTGGACAGACATTAAGGTTAGATGGATCGCAGGCTGGCTGGCAACAGTTATATTGGGGAGGCAATATTGTTTCGCAATTAAGCGCGACGGAAAACCGTGAGACTAAGTCTATTCACAGCTTTGAACTTAACCAGCAAATTGAGCCGCCAGAAGGTGCCTCTCTAGAGGTTGACGTTTCGCCTGCGCACATTATTAAATGTCGTTTGGCAATTGATTTAACCTGGCAGCCTTTTAAAATTAACTATCAATTATTTGTTGATGACAACATAGTGGCAGAGGGGCAAAGAAACAGCAAAGATATTGAACAACAAGTTCCGAGGCAATCGGCAAAGGTTGAAAAAAAATTCAGCATGTTAGGGTTGCTCTCTCTGGGATTTAAATTCCTCAAAAGTGCCAAAATCATAAAAGTGGTACTGGCTGGCGCGAGTTTAGCGGCTTACAGCTGGTTTTTCTCTTTCCAATTTGCGTTATCATTAATCGCTTGTTTGGTCTTCCATGAATATGGGCATATCCGGGCAATGAAACACTTTTCAATGAAAACCAAAGGGATATACCTGATCCCTTTTGTAGGTGGACTTGCCGTTACAGATCAAAAGATCAATACACGTTGGCAGGATGTGGTTATCTCTATTATGGGGCCAACCTTTGGTCTGCTCTTATCCATTGCCTGCTTGCTCGGTTATTGGTTCACTGGTAGTCAATTTTTAGCGGGATTGGCTGTTTTTAACGCGCTATTAAATCTGTTCAACCTTCTCCCAATTCTGCCCCTTGATGGCGGACATATTTTAAAAAGCATCAGTTTTTCCATGAACAGTAAAGCCGGCCTGATTTCCTGTATAGCGGGGGCGATGTTAGGGATTTTTGTCAGTTACAGTTTAGGCTTGGCATTGTTAGGGTTTTTATTGTTGATTGGTACGTTAGAAATAGTATTAGAATGGCGTACTCGTCACCAAAGTCATCTATTACCCCTTGACAAATATGGTCAACTATTTTCAACTGTTTGGTATCTACTGACTGTCGCAGGATTAATTGCCATTATTTTTTATTTTGCACACTCAGGGGATCAATTGTTGGCGCTGCCGCTTAAGATTTTAGGATCGTGATCTATCCCGTATCGACTGCTACTCTTAATAGCAATGATCAAATGTTTGAATATAAATATAAATATAAATAAAATGGAGAACCGTTATGGATAACCAGAAAATGAGCAATATATTTGCAGCAATACCCAAAGATTTAAGTACAGAGCAGTATGACAATATTGTGGAAAGTGAAAATGTGAAAATTGAGCGGATTATATCAAAAGGGCATAGTTTACCGGAATCAGGTTGGTATGAGCAAGCCAGCAGTGAATGGGTGATGGTCTTAAAAGGCGGTGCAACAATCGCATTTGAGGACGAGTCTTCGGTCACTTTAAAAGCGGGGGATTACTTTGAAATAGTCCCTTTTAGAAAACATAAAGTAACCTGGAGCGATCCAGATGTTGAGACTGTATGGTTGGCTGTACATTATTAAAGCCAGGCAGCAATATGATATGTATCTCGTAGATGGGTGAGATAATATGGATTATGCAAAACAACGAGAATTAATGGTAAGCCAGCAAATTGAAACGCGGGGAATTAAAACCGAGGCGGTACTGCGCGCGATGCACACGGTTCCGCGCCACCTCTTTATTGCTGATACACTTTTAAGTGATGCCTATGGTGATTTCCCTCTGCCGATTGGTTATCAGCAAACCATCTCTCAGCCCTATATTGTTGCGTTAATGACAGAGCAGCTTCAGCTACAGCCTCACCATAAAGTGTTGGAAGTAGGCACCGGTTGCGGCTACCAAACAGCAGTGCTGGCAGAAATAGCCGATAAAATTTATACCATAGAGATAGTGCCTGAATTAGCGGCACGCGCACAAGATAACTTTAAACGCTTAAACTACCACAATATAGTTAGCAAGCAGGGGGACGGTTTAAGCGATTGGCAAGATGAAGCGCCTTTTGACCGTATTATCGTGACGGCGGCGCCTGCCACTCTTCCTGTCACATTAGTTAAGCAACTGAAAATGGGGGGCAGTATGGTGATCCCCATCGGCACATTACAGCAAAACTTATACCGCATTACTCGAAAGTCTGAAAAT
>NZ_JBLIEK010000097.1:0-14380 GCF_047632995.1 Psychromonas sp. | reverse complement strand
GATGCTCGTTTCTGTTGTGCAGCCACCCAGTGAGGAGGTGGCAAAAACGCATAAGGTTAAAGCCGCTTTTGTGTTTATCGAACCGAGCAGCCGTATTTTACGCGAATTAAACAAATTAGTTGAAGTGAAGCAGCTAACGCCCCTTATTGAACACCGTTTTTCATTAGAGAAAATTGCACAGGCTCACTTGCAAAGCCAATCGGGTCGCACGCGCGGAAAAATAGTTATCGAAGTAAATTAAGATCTTAATTTAAGATCTTAATTTAAGATGCAATACAGTAAAAAGGCTGCATTATTTATGCAGCCTTTTTTATTGATAATTTTATCCCAGTCGGTTTTTCAGGCACCAGGCGGGTAAAAGATAGAGCCCGCTTACTGAGCGTCAAACAAAGCCTAGAACGGCATTTTAAAGCCAGGGGGTAACTCCATACCACCGCTTAAACCGCTCATTTTACTTTTGTTAACTTCTTCCACACGTCGAACCGCATCATTCATTGCCGCTGCGATAAGATCTTCAAGCATCTCCTTGTCATCTTCCATCAAGCTATCATCAATATCCACTTTGCGTACATTGTGATTGCCCAAGACTGTGATTTTAACAAGACCAGCACCAGATTGTCCCACTACTTCTGTGTTGGCAATCTCTGCTTGTGCTTTTTTCATATTTTCTTGCATCTCTTGGGCTTTTTTCATTAAATCGCCCATTCCAGCTTTATCAAACATATTCACTCTCTTTTTAATTGTGTTGCTTTAACGTTTTGTCTGATTATTATAGCGGTATGATGCTATTTTCATAGATCTTTGCACCATAATCACGCACTAAAATTTGAATATTGTTATCCTCGACAATAGCAAGTTTAGCATTATCGAGATACTGCTGAAAAAGGCCTTTTTCAGACTCAATAGGGGTTAACTGTCCATCGACATCCCCCACTTCAATATACATGCTAATTTGCTCCCCATAATGGGCTTTTAATTTAGCTTGTAATTGCTCGCACAATCCACTGTTATTAAGCAGGTGTTGCTGTTCTTTTTTTAACGTTAATATAATCTGCTGATCAACTTGTTTCATGACGCTATTTTTAGCCAATAACTTCACTAACCCCACTAACTGCATCTGCTGAATGAGCAACGACCAGGAATCCGTTAATTTATCTTCAACATATTTAGCAATATCGATGGCCGGCAGATCAAGCTGTTCATTGCTAAAAAAGTCTGCATCGCTTATATCGGCTTGAACTTCTCGATTATCAACGACTGCACTGCTAGTCGTCTGCTGAATGGTCGGTGCAGCGTTCTCTTGCATAAAGCGATCATCAGGTTCACTGACCGGAGCTTCAACCTCATCAGATGCAATATAATTATCCTGCCAATAACTGTCGACAGGTGGCAACGACTCCTCAGACATATTGGCCGGCAATTGCTGCTCCGCTGTTATTTCAGCACTATTTTCTGCGGCTGCTACAAACGGTTTGGCTTCTGTTTCGGCTTCAGGGTAAGTATTTTCTGGCTGCAATGGTGCTGTTTTTTCTGCGACAATCTGCTCAGTGATTTCATTGACTGTTGTCGCTTGTGACTTTTTTGCCTCTTCTCGCTTTAACCTGTGGCTGCGCAGCATATTGCGAGAGTGTGTAACCTCTTTAATCGACTCCCTATCGACGTTCGGCGCGGCAGGCTCTGCAGCTGGAATATCCGCAGCCGTTTCAGTTGCGCGGCTCTGTGTAAAGCGGTCATTATCTGTCACTGTTTCGACAGCGGCAGCAGGCGCAACAGGATCGGCTGTTGAAATGGAGGAAGGCTCTTCGCTTACATTGTCTTGCACTGTTTCGACAGCGGCAGCAGGCGCAACAGGATCGGGTGTTGAAACGGAGGAACTCTCTTCGCTTACATTGTCTTGCACAGTTTCGGCAGACGGAGGGGGCTCAACAGCAAGCGGCGCCTCAGTGAACGGCATTACTTTTAGTAAGCTTTCATCTAACGCGATATAATTTGCCGGTTTAAATGCGAGCAAACGCATCACTGTCATCTCTAAAGCAATTTTGCCATTAGGGGCAAACGGATAATCTTTATAACCTTGCAAAGCAATTTGATAATAAAGTTGCACCTCTTCCGGGCTTAATCTTTCCGCAAGTAATTGTACTGCTGTTTTTTCAGATACATTGGTTTTATTTTGCATCTGCACTAAGGCTATCTGATGGCATAAACTTGCTAAATCTTGATGAAGTTTGGCAAAATCGGCCCCCAAATGGACGAACTCTTCTATTTTTTTAAAAACTTTTTGTACATTGCCTGAAACAATAAAATGTAATAAATAAGAGAGATGACCGCTATCAATCGTGCCAAGCATTTTTAATACCGATTGATATTCTATATTGCCAGAGCCAAATGCTAATGCCTGATCGGTAAGACTTAATGCATCACGCATACTGCCATCAGCAGCTTTTGCAATGACAGTAAGTGCTGCATGCTCAAAGGTTGCATGCTCCTGCTTAAGAATAAAGCTAAGCTGCTTTTCAATATCTTCGGGTAAAATAGCTTTCAAATGAAACTGCAAACAACGGGATAAAACGGTAATGGGCAGTTTTTGCGGATCCGTTGTTGCTAATAGAAATTTAACATACTCTGGCGGCTCTTCTAAGGTTTTCAATAAGGCATTAAAGCTATGTTTCGATAGCATATGCACTTCATCAATTAAATAAACCTTATAACGGCCTTGCGCGGGTTTATATTGCACATTATCAAGTAGCTCACGCGTATCATCGACTTTGGTGCGAGATGCAGCATCAATTTCAAGCAGATCAACAAAACGGCCTTGATCAATCGCCTGACAATGTACACATTTACCGCAAGGGGTAGCGGTAACACCTTGCTCGCAGTTCAAACTTTTTGCCAGAATACGTGCAATGGTCGTTTTACCAACCCCCCGAGTACCGCTAAACAGATAAGCATGATGCACTCTGTTTTGCGCCAATCCATTGGATAAAGCGGTTAATACATGTTGTTGACCAACGACTTCTTGGAAGTTACGTGGACGCCATTTACGTGCTAAAACTTGATAACTCACTAAAATTACTCGCCTTCAAATTCAACTAATGAAAAATGGGTTACACCTAATGCGGTTAATTTTTCACCACCATTTAATGCCGGTAATTCAATCACAAAGGCAGATTCAACAACAATCCCACCAGAGCGCTGAATTAATTTTACCGACGCTTCGGCCGTACCACCTGTTGCTAATAGATCATCAACCAATAAAACCCTTTCACCCTTTTTAATAGCATCATGGTGAATATGTAATGTATCGGTGCCGTATTCAAGCGCATAACTTTCCTGAATCGTATTACGCGGCAGTTTACCCGGTTTACGCACAGGCACAAATCCAGCACCTATTGCGGCAGCCAGCGGAGCCCCAAAAATAAAACCTCGCGCTTCGGTGCCGACAACTTTATCTATTTTTTTACCCTTATAACGCTCAACAAACAGGTTGATTGTTGCCGCGAATGCTTCGCCATTTTCAATTAAGCTGGTGATATCGCGGAATATAATCCCTGGAATAGGATAATCGGGAATACTTTTTATGCTGTTTTTTATAAGTTGCACGTTGTTCGATCTCATCATCATCGCTCTTATTAAAAATTACTGTTTAAAAATTTACGGTTAAGGGTAATTAGTTGCGTAAGGATCTGCAAGCCGTTGCCCCAAATATTCGTATCTATCCATAATAGATACACTACCCGGAGACCAGAATAAGGCCACGCATGGAGGCCTTTCGAGCGATTCACTGCGTTAATCTTCCTCGTAGATAGGGATAGAGTGATTACACATTTCCTTTACTCAGATAAAAGTGCAACAATCTCTTTGGTCTGTTTGACAGCTCTAACTCTGATAAATAACGCTTCACATTCAACATATTGCATTGCAATATAGCGTAGCCACTGTTTTATCCGCCGCGGGTAATATTTCTCTTTCGGGCCGCGCGTTTCAAATTCACTGTATTTAACAAGCTGCTCTTTCACTTCCAGCCATGACATTTTGTCTGCACCTTTTAAAACGCGCGCTAAATTAGGAATAGCAATCGCGCCACGTCCGACCATAACATCATCACAGCCACTTATCTCTTTACACTTCAAGTAATCAGCTTTACTCCATATTTCACCATTAGCGATAACGGGAATATCAATGGCGTCTTTAATCAGCTTGATATATTGCCAATGCGCGGGCGGTTTATAGCCCTCTTCTTTGGTTCGTGCATGAACGACCAGTTCTTTAGCACCGGCAGAACAGATAGCTTGCGCAATCTCAACACACCGGCTTTTACAATCCCAACCCAGGCGTATTTTAGCAGATAATATTTGCTCATTGGGAACCGCCCCTCTGACCTCTTTTACAATTTTATAGATAGACTCAGGATCGCGTAATAAGGAAGCGCCGCCGAGATTTTTATTCACCGTGCGGGCGGGGCAACCAAAATTCAAATCCAGCCCGTGTGAACCCATTGAGATAGCCCGGTAAGCATTTTCTGCCATCCATTGCGGATCTTGGCCGAGTAACTGCACTCTAATTGGCGTTCCAGATTCAGTTTTACTGCCGTTGTTCAATTCGGGACACATTCTGCGGTACACTTTTCGTGGTAATAATTGGTCAACGATGCGAATGAACTCGCTTACACATAAATCATAGCCACCAATATCGGTTAGCAGTTTGCGCATAAAGGCATCTGCAACACCTTCCATAGGTGCTAATACAACTCTCAAGAACTTCTCCAATTTTTAAAAACCACACCTTCATATGTGCCAGTATACCTTTAGTTTAAGCAATTCAATAATCTGAATATTACGATTAAATGTCTGTTGCCGGCAAAGAGACACCATTTTATTACAATAACCGGAAAAGTGGTTAGCCATTAACAGACAAAAACAAAAATCCACTGGCAAAATGATCGATCTAATCGCTTTTTCCCCCCCTTTAAAGGACAGATCACAGCGGATAAAGTTAAAGAATGTTGTTACCATGAAAAGATGAGTGATAGTTTAAGATCTGACCTGTATTTTGCAGATCCATATCGTTTTGGCAATGAGGATTGAATGAAAACTGCAACTGTCTATTACGAACAATATTGACCTACCTAAACAGACTTCAAAAAATCATAGCAATCAGAAGTTTAAGATGTAATAGTAAATTCGATGAGAGACTAAGAAAGAAAGAAACAAATCACAACATGGCAAGAAAATTAATGGCGCATCTTTTTTAAAAAAAAGATGCTTGCTATCATTGTTGTGTAAAAATAGATATCTAGTAGCACAGTTCACATTTTTCTCTTTTGTTAGGTATAAACTCGCTTTTCTAATAAAAAGCAATAACACTAAATAGCATTATTCCCTTATTATCATCATGTAAATAATTTATATCTAATGCAGCACTTCATCGCTCTGTTTTTTAATCAGAAACAAATGTTTATTTTAGGAAGATTATGTCATTACCGGTTTTAATTTGTGACGATTCTGCACTTGCACGCAAGGCTATTGCTCGCTCATTGCCCAGTGATTGGGATATAACAGTCAGCTTTGCAGAAAATGGTGAATTAGGCCTTGATGCCATTAGACAAGGTAAAGGAGATGTTGTTTTTTTAGATCTCAACATGCCGGTTATGGATGGTTATCAAGTACTACAAACAATTTGTAAAGAAGATCTCCCTGCTCTCGTCATTGTTATTTCAGGCGACATACAACCCGAAGCACATAAAAAAGTACGTGAATTAGGTGCGATCGACTTTATTCAAAAGCCGATTGTTCAGGAAGTATTAATCGAATTATTAGCTTCCTATGGCATTTATAAAGCGGATAGTCACAACTCTCTTAAAGACGCAGAAAACCAAGAAAACATTAGTTTACGTGATGCCCTGCAGGAAGTTTCAAATATCGCCATGGGCAGAGCGGGTGACTTGCTAGCGCGTTTGCTAGATGTGTTTGTATTATTACCGATTCCCAATGTAAACACTCTGGAAATCAGTGAATTACATATGGCATTAACATCCATTGCCAGCAATGACAATGTCTCTGCTGTATGTCAGGGTTTTATCAGTGCAGGAATTAGTGGCGAAGCCATTATTATTTTCCATGATTCCAGTTTCAGCGACATGGCAAAATTACTAAAATATCAGGAAGTGCTTGATGACAGCCTTGAAATTGAAGTAATGAACGATATTTCAAATATTCTTATTGGCGCGTTTTTAAATGGGCTTGCCGAGCAAATCGACATCCATTTTAGTCAAGGCCAACCGAATATTCTGGGTCAACACTGTCACGTTGACGACCTGATTAAGGAGCGAGAAAGCCATTGGCAAAAAACTCTCGCAATTGAAGTTAACTACCGCATCGAAAATTACAATGTTAAGTGTGATTTATTGCTTTTGTTTACGGAAGACTCCATTGATACCCTCACTAACAAAATAGGATACCTGTTGAACTAATGAGTACTAGCATTGAACTTAAAGATATTCATTGGCTTATTGATATGGTTCAAAATATCGATATTGGGCTGGTTGTTATTGATCTTAATATGAACGTTAAAGTTTGGAATGGTTTTATGGAAAATCATTCTGGGCTGTTAGCGGCGCATATTATGGATCGAAAATTAACCGAGTTATTTGACGATATCCCCGAAGTCTGGTTACAACAAAAAATGAACAGTGTTTATCTGTTAAAAAACAAAGCGTTTACCACTTGGGAGCAACGCCCGTTTCTTTTTAAATTCAAAAGCTATCGCCCTATTACCAGCAGTGCCGAATTTATGTACCAGAATGTCACCTTTTTACCTTTGACCGATATTGTCGGTAATGTGACGCAAATATGTATGATTATTTATGATGTCACTGATGTCGCCATCAATAAAAAAGCGTTCCAACAAGCCAATACCCAATTAAAACACCTTAGCCATACAGACACCTTAACTCAGCTAAATAACCAAGGTTACTGGCGTGAATGTTGTTTCCGTGAATATAAACGCCATACTCGCACGCAGCAACCGTCAGCATTAATCATGTTGGATATTGATTTTTTCAAAAAAGTTAACGACACCTACGGGCATCCCTTTGGTGATGAAGTGATACGTGAAGTGGCTAATTGCTTACGTAAGAACATGCGTGAAACCGATATTGCAGGCCGCTATGGTGGTGAAGAATTCACTTTGATTTTGGTTGATACCGATCTAAAAAGTGCCCGTTTGGTTGCGGAGCGAATCAGGCTAGCGATTGAGAAGTTTGATTTTTACTATCAGGGAGAGCTTGTAAAAGTAACCGTTAGTTTGGGAATTTCACATATCACGGGTAATATTCCTGATTATGAAACTTGGCTAAAAACCGCTGACTTAGGATTATATATCGCCAAAAATTCTGGCCGCAATCAGATTGGTGTCAGTGATCATTAGTTTTCTTCGACGCATAAAAAAACAGCGCTTTCGCGCTGTTTTTTTTTGTCATCTGTCAATCACATAACTAAGCTTTAATTTAAACCTAATTTAGCTAACTCTTTCTGTACCACGGCTGCAGGTAATGGGATATAGCCATCTTTTTTAACGATATCCTGTCCTTGCTGTGACAAAATCATTTTTAAGAATTCTGCTTGTAATGGCGACAATGGTTTGTTCGGGTGTTTATTCACATAAACATATAAGAAACGTGATAACGGGTATGCGCCACTGATTGCATTATCCATTGAAGCTTCAATAAAAGGCCCTCCATTTTTAGCTAAAGGGACAGCTCTTACGCCTGCCACTTTATAGCCAATACCTGAGTAACCAATTGAATTTAAAGATGAAGCAACGGATTGCACAACTGAAGCTGAACCTGGTTGCTCATTTACAGTGTTTTTGTAATCACCTTTACAGAGCGCTTGTTTCTTGAAATAACCATATGTACCTGACACTGAATTACGACCAAACAGTTGAATATCTTTAGCTGCCCAATCGCCAGTTAAACCAAGATCAGCCCAGCGTGTTGCGTCTTTTGCACCACATTTATGTGTTGCAGAAAAAATAGCATCAACTTGTTTAATGGTTAACCCTTCGATTGGGTTGTCTTTATTTACAAATACCGCTAATGCATCGATGGCAACACGCACAAGAGTTGGTTTATAACCGTAACGCGTTCCAAATGCTTCAATTTCTTTTGACTTCATTTTACGACTCATTGGACCAAACTGAGAAGTACCTTCTGTTAAAGCTGGTGGAGCGGTTGACGAGCCGGCTGCTTGAATTTGAATATTGATATTAGGATACTGATGTTTAAACTCTTCTGCCCAAAATGTCATCATATTTGCCAAGGTATCAGAACCAACTGAAGAGAGGTTTCCTGAAATACCGCTTACTTTTGTGTAGGCAGGGATGGTCGCGTCTGTAGCAGAAGCTGCAACAGAAAATAGCGAAGCTGCGCTTAAGGTAACTGCTGTTGCTAACGTTTTAAGTTTCATTCAAAACTCCAATATGATCATGATTAATTTAAAATTAGTATCTCTTTACTAAAGCGATAATCTGTTTAATAAAACGATAGTTACGCCTCCTTGGCGACGTCATCTAATATGCACCACTAATATGACACTTTAATGACATCTGAAATTAATAATAATAGCCTTAAAATAAAAAAAGGCTTGCAGTGAATATTTCACAGCAAGCCTTACTCTCTATATAAAAAGATTATTTAGAAAAACGTCGTACTAATAACAGCGGTAAAGCAAAAATCCATAACCAGAAGCTTGCCGCCCCTGCGCGCTCATAGGGGGTCTCATCTACACTCAACAGATCTGACTGCCAACAGTTTGGGCTGTCATCAGGAGTAGTTACAGCGCTATTCCGCGTTAGTTTTAATGTGACGTGTTGTGCATTCACTTTGTTTTTGTAGTCATAAGCACTGCCATATTTATACCCTTCCGCTAACACAGTTCCGTTATCATTAATAACTCTGGCACTGCGAATGCGCAGATAAGGTGTAGTGACAACACTGTCCGTTTCGCTACAAATCAGATCATTAATCAACCAACTCCCATCAGAACTATTATCGTATAAAAATGCACTTTGGCTGCGTGGGCTAGCAAGATAAACGGGATCTGTTTGATCATAATCATCCGCTTCCCCAACCACAAATCCAGCTTCATTCATATCATAGGCCAAGCTGTTTGCCCCCGTTTTAGCCCCCGTTTCCCCGGCTAAACGTTGCTTAGTGGTTAATACTTTCTTATTCAATAAAGGTAGTTTTATGGCTGCACTATTAATGTCATAAATGAAAAATTCAAACGGCATATTACGCCCTTTAGCTGTAGCATATTCACGATTACCAACCACTACATTGCTGTCTGTGATAACTTGTGCCCACGTGTTATATATGCCATTTTCTTGATCGCTAGTACTACCGATATCCGCAGTGGCTGATGATATTACCGTTGGTGTGGCGTAGCTCCCTGTTTCTGACGGGGTCATTATTACCGCCCTCTGGCGTCCGCCTATACTACTGTTACTATTTTCAAATGTTGACGCACCAACCGCAATACCTGAACTATTAATATCAAACGCACTGGCACTATAAGTTAAATAGTCGCCATTGTTCGTGGTGTTATTCTCCAGCCATTGCGTTGCTAACGGGAAGCCGCTTAAATCACTAAGATCACCGTTAATCGCAGTCGTCGCATCCCAAGCCCAAGCCTGTGTATCAAAGCCGGGGCAATAAACCAATTCATTAAGGGTGCTAATTTGGTCATCTTGAGAGCTTAAAAAACAGTAGTTGAAATATTCATCACTACCGCGGGGATAAGAGACACTTGAACTTCCTATCACAAGCGTTTTAGATGTGCCATTTTCATAAGTTACGTCTTGTAACTTATAGGCGCTGGTTAACCCACCATTACTGCTGAAATCTGGCAGTAATGAAGTGACATCACCATTTAACGATTTTACAAAAGCACGGCGTACAAACTCACGAGTGCCTGCTTGATAAGGGGCCGAAGAGTAGCCAACTACAAAACGCTCGCCTGTTTCACTAGGTAACGGATTAGTCACATCCGTCACTTTTACATCTGTAGAGTTATCTCCAAGCGCATAAGGAATATGCGATTGGTCGCTACCATTTAAGAGGGTATTACCCATAAAATAGCTGCTATAACCGTTAGCTGCTTGTGCTTGTGCCTCTCGCCAATCTTGATAACCATTCTCATAACTTAAATCGCCAGCCGTTTCTGAACCATAAAACTCAAGATTACAAATAATAGAGTCATAATGGCATGGACGGTTAAAGGTAAAAGGTAAAGCGATATCAATATTACTGGATAAAGCGGCTTTCATTGAATAGGTGCCAATAAGTTCACCATCATCTGAAATTGCAGAGGGGAACGGTCCGAACTGGGCACCCTCTGCAGTTACATCTATCTCTTCAACTGTATAGTATGGTAGTTGATCTGCCCAACTGTTACTTGCTAATAGCAAAAAAACAGCGGCTAAGGATACTTTACATTTCATTTAACTATTTTCCCCATTTTGTAATTCTTCTAACGCTTCCCAACGCATAAACGCGACTTCTAATTGCTCTTCTGTGCTGGCAAGTTCAGCTAAAAATTGATCCGCATCTTTTTTATCTTTATTAAAAAATTCAGGTGTATTAATAGTTTCTTGAAGCGTTTCAATTTTTGCTTCTAACTCTTCTAAAACCCGAGGTAAACCATCAAGCTCTAACTGTAATTTATAAGATAATTTTTTCTTTGCGGCCGCTTTTACAGGGGGCTTCTCTTTTTTAACTGGCGCTTTGACGTCGCTAATCACAGGCTGACGTGCGGCCTCACTTTGCGCTTTATGACGCACGGCATCACTGTAGCCACCAACAAACTGCTCGACATTACCATTACCGTCAAAGAACCAAGTGTTGGTAACCGTATTATCAACAAAACTACGGTCATGGCTGACCAGTAGCAAGGTTCCCTGATAATTCGCCAATAGCTCTTCTAATAGTTCCAGCGTTTCGACATCAAGATCATTGGTAGGTTCATCAAGAATCAAGAGATTATTTGGTTTTAAGAAAATTTTGGCAAGTAACAGACGATTTTTTTCACCGCCCGATAACGCTTTCACTGGCGTTCTAGCGCGCTCTGGGTGAAATAAAAAGTCCTGTAAATAGCCCATCGCATGACGCTTAATACCGTTCACTTCGACTTCCTGTTTACCTTCTGCAAGGTTATCCATTACAGATTTCTCAGGATCTAAGGTATCGCGATACTGGTCAAAATAGGCAACTTCTAATTTAGTACCACATTTCATGGTGCCGCTGTCAGGCTGTAACTGATCTAAGAAAAGTTTCAGTAAGGTACTCTTACCGCATCCATTACGGCCAACTAAAGCAATCTTATCACCGCGCATAATGGTGCAGGAGAAATCACGCACAATACATAAATCATCATAACTATAAGCAAGGTTGTCCGCTTCAAAAATAATTTTTCCTGAACGGCTACCCGCATCAATATTTATTTTGGCTTTGCCTTGCACATTCTGACGTTCTGCACGCTCATTGCGCAGTGATTTAAGTTCGCGAACACGGCCTTCGTTACGTGTGCGTCGCGCCTTGATCCCTTGACGGATCCATTTCTCTTCAATCGCTAATTTGCGGTCAAATTCAGAATTTTGTTCCTCTTCAACACGTAATGCTTCCTCTTTGGCGATGAGATACTCATCGTAACCGCCCGGCCATGAACTTAAATCGCCTCGGTCAATATCGATAATACGCGTTGATAAGCGGCGGATAAATTCACGGTCATGGCTGATAAATACAATCGAACCTTGGAAGCTTAATAAAAACTGCTCTAACCATTCGATAGTGCCCACATCCAAGTGGTTGGTTGGCTCATCAAGCAGCAACAGATCCGGATCATTAACCAGCGCCTTGGCGAGTGCTACCTTACGTAACCAGCCACCCGATAACTGATCTAACGTTGTATCTGGGTCGATCGCTAATCTGTCTAATATTTGATTGATTTTACTGTCTAACTGCCATGCATCTAACTGGTCAATCTGCTCTTGTAGCCTTTGTAGTTTGTTTAACTGTTTTTCGCTGCAATCTTCCGCAATAACATGCAGTTGATGATGATAATCTTTTAAAATCTCGCCGGCATTCTCCATACCCGATGCGACATAATCATAAGCGCTCATGGTGTTTGCTGTTGGCGGATCTTGCTCTAAACGTGCTATTTTCACATCGTTATTGATCAGCAGAGTACCATCATCAAGCTGAATACGACCGTCTATCACTTTTAATAGCGTTGATTTTCCTGCACCGTTACGTCCGACTAAACAAACACGTTCGTTAGGTTCAATGACTAGGTTCGATTTATTTAATAGAGCGCTCTCACCGAAAGCGAGCTCTGCGTTATGTAAAGTTAATAATGCCACGTAAATACTCTTTTTATTGGATCTGAATATGAATGAAATCGTTCAGCGCTTGTAAGCTGAAGGGCCAGTTAAGGGTATTCCCGTTGCCATTTTCTAGAACAGGAATCGAATAACCGTATAAATCCACTAATCGCTGGTCGTGGATAATATCGACTTTTGAATAGGAAACCGTTGTTTGTTGCAACAATCTGACAGCATCATCGCATAGATGACAGCCATCAGTGAAATATAACAGCAGATTGCTATTACTTGTCATGTTTAGTTAAAATCCAGCACTGATGGATTTTACTATTACGCTTAAAGTCTTCAGGAATGGATGACTGACTGATATCTTTAACGTAAAAACCTAACGCCTTGACTGCCTCGACATCTAATTTAAAACCCCGTTTATTGTTAGTAAAGACAATCTCACCATGAGCATTTAAGCGCTCACTTGCAGAGGTGAGCAATGCAATATGGTCATCCTGTATGTCAAATACATCCGCCATACGTTTTGATTTTGAGAAGGTAGGCGGATCGATAAAGATCAGATCAAACATCTGGTGCGCATGCTGCAGCCATTTAATACAATCTTGCTGAAGAAATTCATGCGCGCCTTTAATGCCGTTCTCAGCGAAGTTATCTTCTGCCCATGCAAGATGGGTTTTCGACATATCAATATTGGTGGTAGATTTCGCGCCGCCCAATACAGCATGCACAGAGGCTGCTGCGGTATGGCAAAAAAGATTCAGAAAATCTTTATCTTTGGCCATTTTAGTAAGTTGTAAACGGGTAATGCGATGATCTAAATACAATCCTGTATCCAGATTATCTTGTAAATTAACTAACAGCTTAGCCTGCCCTTCATGCACCACTAACGAATGATTTTTACTGCTCGCAGTTTCTGGGAGCTTACGTACTTTTTGACGATCACGGACTTTAATCACTAATTTATCGTCAGAAAGATTTAACAGGTAACGTACCGTTGAAACTATATCCAAGAAACGACGGCGCACTTTGCCTGAATCGATCTCTTTGGGCGCGCGGTATTCACGGATAATGATGTAATCACCATAACGGTCAATCGCAACATTATATTCGGGAAGGTCGGCATCATAGAGTCGGTAACATTCAACGTTTTCACGTTTCGCCCACTTTTCGAGTTTGCCCATGTTTTTACTTAAACGGTTAGCAAAGGCTTCAGAATAGATAGCCGGTTTGATCTGCTTCACCTCTTTATAAAGCGCAGCGGATTCACTTTCCGTTTGCGTCTCTTTGACAAGCGCATCACCGGCTCTCCCCATTGTCCAGGGATTGATACGCTCTGGATTTTCAGATGCTTGTTGAGGTTCAACTGCTGCTGAGGGTGCTTCTACTTCAGGTGCAGTGCGTTTGGGTGAAATACGGTAGTTTTTCAAGACACACTCAATCGGACCGTTAAAGAACTTAAAGCTCTTGCCCGCACGCATACCTAAACAGCTAAGCAGTTCTGTATCCATGGCAAACATGGAGAGATTCCAACCTGCAAAAGCATCCTTAAAATGGAAACCAAGTTCGGTATACAGCGCAACGGTATCGCTGAAACCGCCTAACCGTTCACCATACGGCGGGTTGGTGATAATCATGCCCGTTTCAAGCTCTGCAGGCGGTAATACTTTTTTAGCATCGGTAACAGAAAATTCAATCAACTCGGCAACGCCGGCACGTTGTGCATTGCTACGCGCGATTTCAACCATCTCTTTGCTTAAATCGGAAGCATAAAAACGTGCTTCACACTGATTAACCGCACGTTTACCATAAACCTGAGCCGATGTTTTTAATGTTTTCCAGCATGCATCATCATGCTTTTTCCATTTTTCAAAACCGAAAGTCTGACGCAGTGAGCCCGGTGCAATATTGAGCGCCATCATAGCGGCTTCAATAACAATCGTACCTGAACCACACATAGGATCTAAAAGCGCTTCACCCTGCCAACCACTGCGTT
>NZ_JBLIEK010000096.1:0-14491 GCF_047632995.1 Psychromonas sp. | reverse complement strand
GAGTCCTATCTGTTCAACAATATCTTGTCCTGCGCGAGAGGTGATAAAATTAGCCAACTCCTTAACCATCTTATTGCCGACAGAGGGGGCATACACATATAGGCGGCGAGCGAGAGGGTAGTCTTCTGTGCTTATGGTAAAACGGGTTGGGTAGATGGGCATTGTGCTGTCAGAGGCAGCAATCGCAATCGCTTTACTGTTATTGACATAGGGTAAGCCGATAAAACCGATTGCAGCGGTATCTTTTGCTACTTCCTCAGAAAGCTCACTACTTGATTCATAGCGTCTTGCATTGCTTATTAACTGTTTACCATTGGCCTCTAACACTACGCTTTTAAAGGTGTCCCAGGTGCCTGAATTTCTATCTCGGGCATAGACGTTAATCTGTAAATCAGGACCGCCCAGCTCTGCCCAATTACCTATTTCACCTGAGAATATTTTTGCTAAGATTTCACTGCTAAGGTGAGCAATCGGGTTCTTCGGGTTGACAATAACCGCAACGCCATCCAACCCTATAATGTATTCTTGCCCTGATAGTCCTAAATCACCGTATAAAGGGCGTAATAATTGCACCTCTTTATCTTTGATTTTTCGTGATGACATGGCCATATCGGCTTTACTGTTTAAAATATCTTTAAATCCGGTACTTGATCCATGCGCATGCAATTCAATGGCATAAATATGATCATCTTTAATATATTGCAATTCGCGCTCAACTTGCTCCGTGCCCTGAACCCAAAGCATTTCAGTGATCCCTTGAGATTTCAAATACGCCTCTAATAATGCGGGTGCCAGGCTTTCCCCAACCGTGTTGGAGCCGTGCAAACGAAGGCTGATTATTCGATCTGTACTGGGTAAAGCGAGGGGAATAATAAGGGGATCACTTTTAAGGGCGGCAGTGACTGCTGCAATGGTGATCGGTGAGTCCTCTATCACGGGCTCTGGTTTTTCCTCAATTAACAGGGGCGCTGCAAGAGGTGCATCGGGCGTTAATGAGATATAGAGATAACCATTTTGCCATGCCCAAAAAACCGTAAGTGAGATAAAAAACAGTGCAGAGAATGCGATTAGACTAAATCTGCTGCGCTTGATTTCAATTTTTTCTGTGGTCACTCGGTTACGTGTTTTTTCGCTTGGGCGTTGTGGAGAAGGTAGAGAATCTAGCATAAAAGAATCTATCGTTGGTTTTTCTGTCGGGGGCTTTATATAAACCGGTACTCTTCTTAATAAATGGATCTGTTTATTTAATGTCTCATTGTCTAATTCACTGAGTTCATTGAGTACCGTCTCTCTGTATTGCTTATCTTGAGCCATTTTGTCGAGAGAAATATGAATATTAAATTCACTCTTCGCAATTGCCTGTAACAATGAAAGCTGCTTTTTAAATAACGGATTTAAACTTAAGTTAGCATTCTGCTCTGACATTTCATTTCCTGTCTTTAGATTTAAAAAGGTCGCTGCTTAAGATAGGTAACCACCTGATAATTTCCATCTATTATAAGGATCTAAATGACAATAGTATGACAGCCTGATTATTATTTCAGAATCTCAATTGAGTGGATGGCTGCCAATTGTTATTGAATAAGTTAAAAACAGTTGGAGCGATCCTGTTGAGCGGAAAAACATCTGGCGCCGCTTGTTATTTAGCTGCTTAGCGGATAAATAAAAACGTTTATATCTCGTACGGAAATTTCTGTGGAGCAGGCGTTATTCGCCATATTTAAAGAGAATTTGCTGTTACTGAAGATTGCTATATAAGAGAAAAAAAGAGAATGTTTTGATATAAAAAAAGGGGCGTTGGTATGACTTCCCACGTCAAGTTAACGGGGACTAAATAAGCAACGTTTGCACATTGGTGAACTAACCATTAATCTACTCTCTTAATAGATCGTTTTCGCCGAAAATTAAATTTTTCATAACTTTATTAAATAAGACTAAACTTAAAAATGAGCGATAAGAATTCCCCTAAAACAGGTAACGAATCAGCTACAATCGAGCAATCTTTAACAAAGCTGGTTCCTCCTTCAATGTATAATGTGTTGTTGCATAATGATGATTATACGCCGATGGATTTTGTAATTGATGTGTTGCAGCATTTTTTCCGATTAGATAATGAGAGTGCAACTGAAGTTATGCTTAACGTTCACTATAAAGGGGTTGGTATTTGTGGAACATTCATTGCAGAAATAGCTGAAACCAAAGTGGCGCAAGTGATGAAATATGCGCAGGAAAATGAACATCCACTGCGTTGTTCAATGGAAAAAGAATCATAGATATGGCAAACGTTCGTTCAGTACTTAAATTTCCAGGAGGCTTTTATGTTAGATAAAGCGTTAGAAAATAGTTTAGATTTAGCCTTCCATTTTGCCTTCGAAAAATCGCATGAATTTATGACGGTTGAGCATCTGTTACTTGCTCTGCTCGAAAATGATGAGATTAAAAAATTATTAACAGCATGCTCTGTTGATCTGGTTTCTCTGCATATTGAGATCGCCACATTTTTAGAAAGCATTCCAGCCATACCTGAAGTACAGACACAACAAATTGAAATTCAACCTACTATTGCTTTTGAACGGGTTCTGCAGCGCGCAATTTTTCATGTGCAATCATCTGGAACTGTCGATGTATCTGCAGCGAGTGTATTGGTTGCTATCTTTAGCGAGCAAGAATCGCAAGCGGTTTATTTTTTGAAAAAAGCACACCTTTCGCGCTTAGATGTGGTCAATTATATCTCCCACGGAATTGCTAAGCCGACTGATTCGGCACCTGAATTTTTTCAAGAGCAAGAAGAGAGAGAAACGATTGTTGAAGAAGAGATGCCTTTTACCGTCAATCTAAATGAACAGGTAGAAGCGGGGATTATTGATCCTTTGATTGGACGAGATAAAGAGATAGAGCGTTGTGTGCAGATTTTATGCCGTCGTCGTAAAAATAATCCATTATTAGTAGGCGAAGCCGGGGTCGGTAAAACGGCGATTGCTGAGGGACTGGCGTACCTGATTGTTAATAAAAAGGTTCCCGAAGTTATTGAAGATAATATAATTTATTCACTGGATATGGGCGCGTTGCTGGCGGGCACAAAATACCGAGGTGAATTTGAACAGCGTTTTAAAACAGTATTAAGCCAACTGGAAGCACAAGATAATGCTATTTTATTTATCGATGAAATTCATACCATTATCGGAGCGGGTGCAGCAACAGGCGGACAGCTTGATGCGGCCAATTTATTAAAACCGTTATTAAGTGGCGGTAAACTACGTTGTATGGGATCGACTACTTATAAAGAGTTTGGTCAGATCTTTGAAAAAGAGCATGCATTAGCGCGTCGTTTCCAAAAAGTAGATGTCCTTGAACCGTCAGTGAAAGAGACCGAGCAAATATTATTAGGTTTACGCTCGCGTTATGAAGCGCATCATCATATTCGTTATACCAATAAAGCATTAACGGCAGCCGCGGAATTGAGTGCAAAATATATTAACGACCGTCATCTTCCGGATAAAGCGATTGATGTGATCGATGAGGCGGGATCGCAAATGCGCTTATTACCGGCAACTAAGCGTAAAAAAACCGTTGGTGTATTCGAAATTGAAAGCATCATAGCTAAAATTGCACGTATTCCACAAAATTCGGTGAGTAGTTCAGATAAAGAGCAGTTAGCTAAATTATCAGAACGCCTAAAAATGACCGTGTTTGGTCAAAATGATGCGATTGATCTGTTAGCCGATGCCATTCATTTAAATAGATCGGGGCTTTCTGATGAGTCCAAGCCGATTGGCTCATTCCTTTTTGCAGGTCCCACTGGTGTGGGTAAAACCGAAGTAACCCAACAGCTTGCTAAAGCGATGGGAATCGAGCTTTTGCGTTTTGATATGTCGGAATATATGGAAAAACATACTGTTTCTCGTTTATTAGGTGCCCCCCCAGGCTATGTTGGCTATGAGCAAGCCGGTTTATTAACGGATGCTGTTGTTAAGCATCCCTATGCGGTTCTGCTGTTAGATGAGATAGAAAAAGCACACAGTGATATCTACAATATTTTATTACAGGTAATGGATCACGGCACATTGACCGATAACAATGGTCGTAAGGCAGATTTTAGAAATATTATTTTGGTGATGACAACCAATGCAGGAGTTCGGGAAACGGTTAAACAAAATATTGGTTTTAAAGATCAAAAAGACTCTCATAAAGTGATGGATGAAATCAATAAACTATTTTCTCCTGAGTTCCGTAACCGTCTGGATAATATAATTTGGTTTAATCACCTCGAGTTAGATGTTATTTATAAAGTCGTTGATAAATTTATTGTACAGTTACAAGCGCAACTTGATAAAAAACAGATCTCGTTAGAGGTTAGCGAAACTGCGCGTAGGTGGTTAGCTGAGGAGGGATATGATCGCTCTATGGGCGCGAGGCCAATGGCGCGTTTAATTCAAGAAAAGTTGAAAAAACCACTTGCTAATGAGATCTTATTTGGTGGTTTGCAAAATGGCGGAAGCGTTACTGTCTCATTCGATAAGGAGGGGCAGGGGATAATATTTGATTATGCTAAAACGCTAGAATTGGGGTAAAATTTTAATTTATCTTTTTCTAAACAATAAAAAACCAGCTTCAGCTGGTTTTTTATTGCTCTTTTAAATTTTTTTTAAAGAGTGATATTACGGAGCTAAAAAATTAACGGGCACGGAATACAATACGACCTTTCGATAAATCGTAAGGTGTAAGTTGAACTGTTACTTTATCGCCAGTAAGAATACGGATGTAGTTTTTACGCATTTTACCTGAAATATGTGCTGTAACAATGTGACCATTTTCTAATTCTACGCGGAACATTGTGTTAGGCAATGTATCTAAGATTGTGCCTTGCATTTCAATACTATCTTCTTTTGCCATTGGCGATGGATCCTTTGTATTTTATATATACCCAAGTGATTTTGGTGAGCTTGTCATTTCAATCGGCGCATAATGCCAGAATTATCGAATAGGGTAAAGGATTGTTGCTTATTTATTGAGCCCTTTATGATAATTATAGTAAGTAAAGAGTGAGTAAATAGAAATAAGGCACTTTAATTAAAATTAAACCATTGGCCATCTATAAATCGCTGATGCGGATTAAACTGTGTTTTGTAATTCATCTTTTGGCATTTTTCTATGTAATAACCGAGATATAACCAATCAATATTAAACTCCTTTGCTAAGTTTAATTGGCATAATACGGCAAATGTCCCGAGGGAGTGATGCAGATAATCGGGATCATAAAAACAGTAGAATGCACTCCATGCTCTGTTGTCTTCGCCATTCACTTGATCGGTAACACTGACGCAGATCAACTTATCTTGATCATAAATTTCAACAAAAAGCGTTTTATTCCAAGTCGCTTTAATAAATCCTTCATATTGGCTGATAGAGGCGGGAAACATAGATCCGTCCGAGTGAACGGTATTAATATAACGCTGATATAAATCGAAGTATTGTGGCTTGCTAGTTTCACTTATTTTTATCTTCAATTTTTTGTTTTTATTGAATAAACGTTTCTGGCTACGTGAAAGTTTAAAGTGCGTCGTCGCTATGCGTAGTGATTGGCAGGCCTGACAATGTGTGCAGTGCGGGCGATAAACTTGAGAGCCGCTGCGGCGGAAGCCATTTGCCAGTAAAGTCGGGTAAAAATGTTGACCATTAATTTGCGGAGCGACCAGCATCAGCAGTTGTTCTTTCTGATCCGGTAAATAGGAGCAGGGAAACACTTTTGTGATTGCAACATTTAATGAAGGGGTTTGGGTGGACAAATTTGACCTGCTACCGTTGTGTTGATTGATAAATAAACCTTACCAAATGAGTTGGTCTTTGTTACAGTTTCAGGCGAAATAATAACACCATAGCAGAGTATAAAAAATGAACGTACAAACAATAATGGAAAAAAAAATCGAGCAGGGCATCGCGTTTGAATTTTTTAAAATTGAAAATGAGAGCTATCGTCATGCTGTGCCCGTTAATTCAGAAACACACTTTAAAGTAATATTAGTGAGTGAAATTTTTGCAGAAATGCCGCTTCTTGCCCGTCACCGTTTAGTGAATGAATTGTTGAGCGAAGAGTTGGCAGGACCTGTACATGCTTTGGCTTTACATACCTATACAGGCGCACAGTGGCTTGAAAAAAACAAACTCGCACCTGATTCAGGTAACTGTTTAGGTGGCGGGAAATAACAAAAAGCAGATTTTACTAATTGAATGAAATAGTTACTTTCTTGGAATTTTAGTGGCTCTTGAATGTTAATAAAAAGGTGTTTATGTAAATTATTTTCACATTAAAATTTGATCTGGCATCAATAAGCTTATTTTTCAGATGGTAACCCCCATTCATAATGGTATTATGGGGCTGAATTTTTTGGTCGCATGTTAACCTGTTGTTGCTATTTTGCTGTCGATCAGAAAATGTTTCATGTTTTTATGCCGCAAGGCATCTAACTTTTCTTCCCGTAGACATAGTGCAAGAGAATATGATTACTATAAAAAAAGGGCTAGATCTCCCGATTTCAGGAGCCCCAGAGCAGATAATTCAGGATGGTCCAGCCATTACTGAAGTTGCGATACTGGGTGAAGAATATGTAGGAATGCGTCCGTCAATGGCTGTAAAAGTTGGTGACATTGTAAAAAAAGGTCAAATCCTTTTTAGCGATAAAAAGAATGAAGGCGTTAAATTTACCGCTCCGGCATCTGGTGTAGTGAAAGAGATAAATCGTGGTGCAAAACGCGTGTTGCAGTCGGTTGTTATTTCAGTTTCAGGTCAAGAGAGCCTCTCTTTTCCTAAATATGAAAGTGCACAACTGACAGATATTAAGCGCAGTGTAATTGTTGAAAACCTGGTTGAATCTGGTGCATGGACCGCGCTGCGAACCCGTCCATTTAGTAAAGTGCCTGAAATCAAAGCACTCCCCGCGTCTATTTTTGTCACAGCGATGGACACTAATCCTTTGGCTGCTGACGCTGAGCTGATCATCAATGAGAATCAACAAGCATTTACGGATGGCTTGGCGCTGTTATCGCAACTGACTGCTGGCAACGTTTATGTTTGTAAAGGTGAATCGAGTTTACCCAAATCAAGCCAGAAAAATGTGCAAGAGAAGCTATTCTCTGGTGTGCACCCGGCGGGTCTGGCTGGTACGCATATTCATTTCATTGATCCTGTATCGTTAACTAAGTCGGTGTGGTCCATTAATTATCAAGACGTTATAGCATTCGGTCTACTGTTTACCAGTGGCGAGCTTTACGTCAATAAAGTTATCTCGCTGGCTGGCCCGGCGGTAAAAAAACCGCGTCTGTTACGCACGACAATAGGTGCTTCAATTACCCAGTTGACCGCAAATGAATTAATCGCTGGCGAAATACGCACAATTTCGGGCCCTGTATTATGTGGCGTGAGAGCCGCGGGACCCCATGCATTTCTTGGCCGTTATCATAATCAAGTCTCCGCTTTGGTTGAAGGTTATGAAAAAGAGTTATTTGGTTGGGGTGTACCTGGCGGTGATAAATTTTCTGTCGCTAAGGTTTTCACTTCGGCGCTAAATAAAGCGAAACGTTTTGCTTTTACCACAACAACGGGTGGCAGTAAGCGAGCTATGGTGCCAATTGGTCAATATGAACGCGTTATGCCGTTAGATATTTTAGCGACTATCTTATTACGCGATCTCATTGTGGGTGACAGTGACGGGGCGCAAACATTGGGCTGTTTGGAGTTAGATGAAGAGGATTTGGCATTATGTACTTATGTTTGCCCTGGTAAATATGATTACGGTTCAATCTTACGTGAAAATCTAAGCAAAATTGAAAAGGAAGGCTAAGAATGAATCTTAAGCATCTACTTGAGAAAATGGAGCCGCATTTTGAAGCGGGGGGGCGCTATGAAAAATGGTTTGCTCTATTCGAAGCAACATCCACTTTTTTATATACACCCGGGCTTGTAACCAAAGGGCTTACTCACGTACGGGATGGTATCGACCTTAAACGTATGATGATTTTTGTCTGGCTAGCTACATTTCCGGCGATGTTTTATGGCATGTACAATTCGGGAGTACAGGCTAATGAGGCGATTGTTGCCGGATTCTCTGCATTTGATGACTGGCGCTTTGCCATCCTGAATATTTTGGGTGTCACGACCGGAGGTAATGCTGGCGTATTGGATAACCTGCTATTTGGCGCAATGTACTTTGTGCCCATTTATGCCGTAACCTTTATGGTGGGGGGATTTTGGGAACTGTTATTTGCAACTGTACGTAAACATGAAGTGAATGAAGGTTTCTTCGTTTCATCTGTACTCTTTGCGTTGATCGTGCCTGCTACGATTCCACTATGGCAGGTTGCTTTAGGTATTACCTTCGGCGTTGTTGTGGCGAAAGAGATTTTCGGTGGAACGGGGCGTAACTTTATGAATCCCGCATTGGCTGGACGCGCATTTCTATTTTTTGCATACCCTACTAGTATCTCCGGTGATTCGGTATGGACAGCAGTGGATGGTTTCTCCGGTGCGACACCTTTAAGTGTTGCCGCTCAAGGCGGATTAGACGCAGTAGCACAATCAGGTTTAACTTGGATGGATGCGTTTCTTGGTCATATGCAAGGCAGTATCGGTGAGGTATCAACATTAGCGATTTTAATCGGTGGTGCATTTATCGTGATAACGGGTATTGCATCATGGCGAATTATTAGCGCTGTAATGGTGGGTATGGTCTCTATGGCTTGCCTGTTTAATTTTATCGGCAGTGATACCAATCAGATGTTTGCATTACCTTGGTATTGGCATCTTGTTACGGGGGGATTTGCTTTTGGTATGATCTTTATGGCAACCGATCCTGTGTCTGCATCATTTACTGACAAAGGTAAGTGGGCTTACGGTTTTTTGATTGGTGTGATGGTGGTATTAATTCGTGTTGTTAATCCGGCCTTTCCAGAAGGTATGATGCTGGCGATTTTATTTGCTAATCTGTTCGCTCCACTCTTTGACTATTTTGTTGTGCAGGGAAATATCAAACGGAGGTTAGCGCGTAATGTCTAATAAAGAAACATTCGGTAAAACGATAGGGGTTGTGCTGGCGGTATGTCTGGTCTGTTCAATTATTGTTGCAGGTTCTGCTGTTGGTCTTCGCGAAATGCAATTAGCGAATAAAGCGAAAGATAAACAGAACAATATTCTTGCTGTCGCTGGTTTACAAACGGATAAGTCAAATAAAGAAATATTTTCTTCTAATATACAGACGCGTTTAGTTGATTTAAGCAGCGGAAATTTTGCTGAAGGTGTTGATCCTGAAGATTATGATCAACGTAAAGCGGCCAAAGATCCGCAGCGCAGTATCAAACTCAATGGAAAGGAGAATATTGCAAGTATTGGCCGCCGGGCTAATTTAGCGACTGTTTATCTTGTCTCAGATGACCAGGGTAAATTACAGCGTGTTATTCTGCCGGTACATGGGGCTGGTTTATGGTCAACCATGTATGCTTTTGTTGCTGTCAAAACAGATGGTAATACTATTGCAGGTATCACTTATTACGAACAGGGTGAGACGCCGGGATTAGGTGGGGAAGTTGAAAATCCGCGCTGGGTCAAACTTTGGCCGGGAAAAGAGTTATTTGATGCCCAGGGCAACCCTGCAATTAAAGTGGTAAAAGGAGAAGTTGCACCAGATTCCAAGCATAAAATTGATGCTTTGTCAGGTGCTACATTAACCAGTGCTGGCGTTCAAAATACCTTTACTTTTTGGTTCGGAGAACAGGGTTTTGGTCCATTTCTTAATAAATTTCGCCAAGGAGCGCTAACAAATGGCTAAATCTAATGAAATAAAGGCGGTTTTAATTTCGCCAATAATAGGCAATAACCCGATCACATTACAGATTTTAGGGATTTGCTCCGCGTTAGCCGTAACAAGTAAATTAGAAAACGCGGTTGTAATGACGGCTGCAGTGATTTTTGTAACTGCATTTTCTAACTTTTTTATCTCTACGATCCGTAATCACATCCCCAATAGTGTCCGTATTATTGTACAGATGACCATTATTGCATCACTGGTTATCGTTGTTGACCAATTCCTGAAAGCATATGCATTTTCGGTCTCTAAGCAATTATCGGTTTATGTGGGTTTAATCATCACTAACTGTATTGTAATGGGACGAGCAGAAGCTTTTGCGATGAAGAATAAACCTATCGCAAGCTTTATGGATGGCATAGGAAATGGTTTAGGTTATGGCTTGATTCTTGTTCTCGTTGGCGCTTTCCGTGAGTTGTTTGGTTCCGGTTCTTTATATGGCTTCGTAATCTTACCACTCACCTCGAATGGCGGTTGGTATCAAAGTAATGGTTTGTTGTTACTAGCTCCCAGTGCTTTCTTTATTGTTGGTGGAATTATCTGGGCTTTCCGGACTTTCAGACCAGACCAAGTCGAGCCTAAGGAGTAAGTTAAATGGAACATTATCTAAGTATATTTGTGCGTTCTATTTTCATGGAAAATATGGCACTGGCTTTCTTTTTAGGCATGTGTACCTTCCTTGCGGTTTCTAAGAAAGTTAAAACCGCGATGGGCTTGGGCGTAGCAGTTATTGTTGTACTGGGTATCTCAGTACCGGTTAACCAGATTATCTACTTTAATCTGTTGGCGCCGGGTGCATTGGGATGGGCTGGTTTTCCTGATGCCGATCTCAGCTTCTTAGGTTTCATCACCTTTATTGGTGTGATTGCGGCATTAGTGCAGATATTGGAAATGGTATTAGATAAATATTTCCCGGCTCTGTATCAGGCATTAGGTATTTTTCTGCCTCTGATCACTGTTAACTGCGCTATTTTTGGCGGTGTAGCCTTTATGGTACAACGCGAATATGACCTGGTTGAATCAGTTGTTTACGGCGTTGGTAGTGGTGTTGGTTGGATGTTGGCCATTGTTTTGTTAGCGGCTATCCGTGAAAAAATGAAATATTCAGACGTACCAGCAGGGTTGCGAGGATTGGGAATTACCTTTACAACTGCAGGATTAATGGCAATAGCCTTTATGTCCTTCTCCGGTATCCAACTGTAATTATTACTGTTTTAAGTTAAATGTAATTTCGGGGGCCAAGTCCCCCTCAAAACAAGGAAAAAGTCGATGGAAATCTTTCTCGGCGTAGCCATGTTTACCATTATTGTTTTAGCGTTAGTTGTTATTATTTTGGCAGCAAAAGCAAAATTGGTGAGCACGGGCGAGATAACAATCTCAATTAATGACGATTCAGAAAAAAGTATTACTACGCAAGCTGGCGGGAAACTGCTCGGTGCTCTGGCAAATTCGGGTATTTTTGTCTCTTCTGCCTGTGGTGGTGGTGGTACATGTGGTCAGTGTCGCGTTAAAATTAAATCAGGCGGGGGAGATATCCTTCCCACTGAATTAGATCATATTAATAAATTGGAGGCAAAAGAAGGTGAACGCCTAGCTTGTCAGGTAAGTGTTAAAGAAAACATGAACATTGAATTACCCGAAGAGATTTTTGGTGTGAAAAAATGGGAATGTACCGTTATCTCTAATGATAACCAAGCGACCTTTATTAAAGAGCTTAAGCTGCAAATCCCAGATGGTGAAACTGTGCCATTTAAAGCCGGTGGTTACATTCAAATTGAAGCGCCTGCTCACCATGTTAAGTACAAAGATTTTGATATAGAAGAGCAATATCGTGGTGATTGGGAGCATTTTGGTTTCTTTAACATAGAATCAAAAGTGAATGATGAGACCATTCGCGCATATTCAATGGCAAACTATCCCGATGAAGCCGGCATAATAATGCTCAATGTTCGTATTGCAACACCTCCGCCAAGAGATATGTCATTACCCCCTGGTAAAATGTCATCGTACCTTTTCAGCTTAAAAGCGGGTGATAAAGTGACTATTTCCGGGCCATTTGGTGATTTTTTTGCCAAAGAGACCGAAAGTGAAATGGTATTTATTGGTGGTGGTGCTGGAATGGCGCCAATGCGTTCACATATTTTCGATCAGTTCGGTCGTTTGAAAACTAAGCGTAAAGTCAGTTTCTGGTACGGTGCGCGTTCTAAACGAGAAATGTTTTATAACGAAGATTTTGACAGCATTGCTGCTGAAAATGAGAATTTTGAGTGGCATGTGGCCTTAAGTGATCCGCAGAAGGAAGACAACTGGGACGGTTACACTGGTTTTATTCATAATGTATTGTTGGAAAATTACTTAAAAGACCATGAAGCTCCGGAAGACTGTGAGTACTATATGTGTGGTCCACCGGTGATGAATGCGGCTGTTATTGCCATGCTTAAGGATTTAGGCGTTGAAGATGAAAATATCGCCCTTGATGATTTTGGTGGTTAATTTTAATGGTTAAATCTTTATTACACTGGCTGGCCTTAACTGGGCTGGCCTTTTTTGTTTCTTCATGTGTGAAAACGGAGTCAACGCTTTTACACATTCAGGGGCAAACCATGGGCACCTATTATCAAGTTAAATATGTGCTAGATACTAACCAACAAAATAATAAAAAGTTATCCATTGAAACGCTGCAAGCAGAGATTGATAAGCGTCTTGAGTTAGTCAACGATCAGATGTCGACCTATCGACCTGATTCAGAGTTATCGCGTTTTAATCGCGCCGAAAAATCACTGATAGTTTCAGATGCTACGCGTCGCGTTGTTGAAGACGCTTTGCTTTTATTTAAGCAAAGTAATGGCGCATATGATATTACGGTAGGGCCTCTTGTTAATATATGGGGCTTCGGCCCGGATAAAAAACCGAATAAAGTACCTTCTGATGAGTTGATTGCAGAAAAACGCAAGATAGTCGGCAGTCAGTACTTATCAGTTGAAGGCAATCGATTAAGCAAATCGATACCTGAACTTTATCTGGATCTATCGTCAATAGCGAAAGGTTACGGTGTTGATCTGATTGCTGATTACCTGCAACAGTTAGGTATCAATAATTACCTTGTTGATATTGGTGGCGAGCTGCGTGTGCATGGTTTTAAACCGGCCAATGAACAGTGGACACTCGCTATTGAGCGCCCAGTCGCAGGGCAAAACGTGCAGCGCTTAATACATATTGGCGATAATGCGATTGCCACTTCAGGGGATTATCGTAATTATTTTGAATCTGATGGTATTCGTTATTCACACACTATCGATCCACAAACAGGGAAACCGATTAATCATAAATTAGTTTCTGTCACTGTGATTGATAAAAGTAGTATGCATGCCGATGGTTTAGCGACGGCAATTACCGTACTGGGTCCTACAGCGGGACTGGCCTTTGCAAAAGAGCAGCATCTTCCTGTGTTTTTATTAGTAAAAGCGGGTGATGACTTTATCGAACAGTTCACTTCAGAGTTTGAACCTTACTTTCTTGAGGAAAAATAATGTTTTATTTTATGGCGACTTTTGTGGTTTTTTTAGTTGTGATTATCGCCATGGCAATTGGTTATATTTTTAATAAAAAAACAATTTCAGGCAGCTGTGGTGGTTTAGCTTCAGTGGGAATCGATAAAGAGTGTGATTGCCCGGATCCTTGTGAAAATCGTAAAAAAATGGATCGAGAAGCACTGCGTGCAGAAAAGCTAAATAGTGAAGGGCGTATAATTTAATTTAGTCCTTTTTAGGCAACGAATAGTATTTAAAATGGGGAGCTATCCCCATTTGAAATTGTCATTTTGTACTTTTTTGTAGCCATCTATCTAACGCATTAGCAAATGTCTGTTTTTCTTTATCACCAAACTTATTGGGGCCACCACTAATCTGCCCTGTATTGCGCAGCTCTTCTGCAAAATTACGCATTGCCAGACGTTGACGAATATTCTCCACCGTATAGAGCTCCCCACGAGGATTAAGTGCAGTAATACCTTTTTCAACAATCTCTGCCGCCAATGGAATATCCTGAGTTATCACTAAATCGTTAAGCTCAGCGTGCTGGCTAATATAGTTATCCGCCACATCAAAACCTTGTGCGACCCGCACAGTTTTAACTAGGGGGCGTGTTGGAACGGGTAAAGGGCTATTGGCTACAAAAACAAGCGGCGTATTGGTTCGTTGGCTTGCTCGTAAAACTATTTCTCTTACAGTGACTGGGCATGCATCTGCGTCAATCCAAATTGTCATCATTAAATCTCTTTAATTATTAGAAGGGGTATTAAACTCCTTTTCGCAGGAATCACTACGCTGAGAGGAACTTAATATATCCATAACAAAGATAATATTTAACTCAAACAGCGAAAGCAATTTATTGTACTAAGGAATGGGAAATGGAGTTAGAAATAAATTTTCATTTCAAATTAAAGAGGGTTTTTTTGTAAAAAGTTCACTTTTTAATCAAATAGAAGTTGACAGATTTTTAAAGCAATATATAATTCGTCGCAGCTTGAAAGTTCGTTTTATATTTATGTTCGATGTTCCGTATTATGTACCGAATCCTATACTTCATAAGTAATAGCAACACTTCTAGCAAACTGCCTTGATTTACAAGGTTAAATT
>NZ_JBLIEK010000095.1:0-14615 GCF_047632995.1 Psychromonas sp. | reverse complement strand
CGTCTGTGTTTAGATTATTTAGTCATAATGCAGGTCATATTATTTATAAGCAATTGATCAACCTCAGGTAATTGAAACTGAATTGTGGTTTAATAATCATAATTCGCTATCTAATGGGGGATTTAGTTAGCACTTATTAAATCACAAAAAAAAGGACTAATCTTGTGAAATTTACTATGAAAGCAAAGCTTATCATTACCTTGTGCGTACCACTCTTATTAATGGGCGGTTTTTTTATCACCTCGCTAATAAATACAGAAAATGCGGTACTTAAAGAAGAGGCAAACAATGTAAGAAGTAAATTTTCAGCTGTTCTTGATGAAAAACTAAAGGGACAGATTGATACCGTAACGCTCTCTATCTCCAATTTTTATGAACAATCAAAATTAGATCAGATCAAAAAAGATCTAGCGGCCGAGATGACTACGTTCAAAATAACCATTGAAAAAATTTATGAAGCAAGTGATTCAGAGAGCGAAGCCGCAAGCAGTATTTACGCTTTTCTTAATCAGCATCGTTGGGATAACGGCCGTTATTTTTTCGCTTATGATGCAGATTTGTGGATCAGTAAAGCATACGGTGGTCACTTAGACTGGGTCGGCATAAATGGTTACGATAAAAAAGATGCCGATGGTAATTATTTTGTACGTGCGGTAGTTGCGTCAGCTAAAAACAACCCTATCGGTTTTAGTCAGTATCCTTTTATGAATCCGACCACGCAAAAAGTGGAAGATAAGCTGACCGCCTCTTTTTATTTTAAACCGTTAAATTTGGTTGTTGCCAGTGGCGAATATATCAGCACCCTAAAGCAGGATAAAATCAGTGCAGCATTGCACGCTGTCACTATTGCTAAGTATGGGGATAATGGCTATTTTTGGATACAGGATAAAGAGGGGAAAATTCTTGCCCACCCGAAAGCTGAAATTGTGGGCACAAAGGTTGCCAGCACAACAACCATTGCGGCAAGTATAAAAGATAAATCTGAAGCAATTGTTAAAATAATTTATGAAAATCCGACCACTAAAAAAACTGAAAATAAAATTGCCTATGCCCGTAAAATTTTCCCTGAATGGGGCTGGACCATAGTGACTGGGGCTTATGAAAGCGATATTGTTGCCGCACAAACGAGCTTAACAAAGGCCACTGAAGAAATTTTTGCGGAAAAAGTTAGCTCGGTGATCACCATATCATTAGTTTTGCTTGTTCTCTTTTTTGTTATTGCAGTATGGATTGTCAGTGCGATTGTCAAAGGTCTGGTTGTATTAAAAGAGCGTATTGACACATTATCCACGGGTGAGGCAGATTTAACCTCGCGCATCGATCTTGTTTCTAATGATGAGTTGGGGGATATTGGTCGGTCCGTTAACCGTTTTATTATTTATCTGCAGTCGATGATCATTGAGATTTCACAGGCATCAACGCATATAACAGAAAATATTCAGCAGCTTACCGTACAGTCAGAGCAAAATAGCAGAGCGTTAATTACTCATGCTGCAGAAACAGAACAGGTTGTCAGTGCTATTACTGAAATGAGTGCGACCTCTGACACTGTGGCGCAGAGCGCTACTGAAACAGCCAGTAATACGCAACAAGCCAATGCACAAGCGCTATTATCAAAAGAGACGGTGACAGATGCTTCAAACAGTGTGATAGCTTTGGTGGATGAAGTTGAGTCCGCATCATCAAGCATTAATACTATGAATGAAAATACTCTGGAGATTATCAGTGTATTAGGTGTGATTGGTGCTATTGCAGAGCAGACCAATCTATTGGCTCTTAATGCTGCAATTGAAGCCGCACGAGCGGGTGAGCAGGGGCGTGGTTTTGCCGTGGTTGCCGATGAGGTTCGTTCACTGGCGGCGCGCACTCAAAGCAGTACGGCTGAAATTAATACAATACTTGGCAAATTGCGTAAAGATGCCACCGATGCAGTGGCAGCGATGGATGTAACCAAAGCAAGCTGTGAACGCACGGCGGAAAATACTGAACGCGTTACCGAAAGCTTAGATACAATGACCAATTTTATTGTGGAAATTAATGATCTTAGCGCACAAATTGCAACCGCTTCTGAAGAGCAAAGTTCAGTAAGTGAAGAGGTTAGCCGTAATATGAGTAATATTCATGAGATGGTATTAGAGCTTACTCGAAATGGACAGGCAACGGTTGATAGCACGCAAAATTTGGCATCGGTTAATGCACAATTAGATGCGCTGGTGAGTAAATTTAAATTAAAATAGCTGCAACCTTTTTGATTTAAAAAAAGTACAGCTAGCTTTATGGTAATGAACGGCCTTACTGGGCCGTTTTTTGTTGCCTTTTTATCTGAAAACAGTAGCTAGCTGCAATAAAGGGCTAATAAACAAAATCCCCATGCGAATAATATCCGGCAATTTTTTGCTTTGTGATGTGCTGATTCGCTGTTATTTTTCTAAAATCACCATTAACTTTCTTTTAGCGTTTTAAGCTGTTCTTGTATGATTAGCGCACGTTTAATCAACTCAAAATTTGCTTCACAACCACGAAGCTCTAACTCCAGAATCATGGCATCTAGTAGTTCAGAAATATCAGCGGCTAATTGCATAGTCGTTAACTCTTGAATGGTCATTATTTTTCCTCCTTTTTGGTACTTCATTAGCATAATTTCCACAATGCTCACTTGAGAATACCCATCCCTGAATATTGAGATCTTAATTGCTATAAATAGAAGCTGCGATTATCTTAATCTTATTTGCAAAACATCTGGTAAGTTGCTCTACACCCTCACTTTAAAGTATATAACGAGTATCACTTTGTTGCTTAATAATACCAATGGCACGTCTGTTTCCGGTCAATTCATAAAAAAAAAGCCCCTGTTTATTTTAATAAACAGGGGCTTAGATAATGTGGTATTTATTATTATTGGGAGAAATGTTTTTGACAAAAACTGATTCGTTCTTCAACACTCATGCCATGATTGTCACCCAAACTTTCAATTAATTTTAACCGCGGCAGAATACCTTTGCCATTGGCTATTTGAATAGCTAAACCTGGACGTGCATTAAGCTCCAACAACATGGGGCCTAAATCTCGATCAAGTACCATATCTGTTCCCAGATACCCCATACCCGTCATCTCATAACAGCTAGCGGCCAAATAAATAAGACGATCCCATCTAGGCACTTCTAATGTTTTAAGCTCTTTATTGGTATCGGGATGATATTCAACAGGCAGTCCGAACTGTACTGCATGTAACGCTTTACCTGTTGTTATATCAATGCCAACGCCGACAGCCCCTTGGTGTAAATTTGCTTTACCATCAGACGCAGCAGTGGAAAGACGCATCATTGCCATTACCGGGAAGCCTTTAAATACGATCACGCGTACATCAGGGACGCCCTCAAAACTAAAACCGTCAAAGGCATTATCAAACTGAATTAAAGCTTCAACCACAGCAACATCAGCACTTCCACCGAGACTAAATAACCCCGCAAGGATATCAGTCAGGTGACGTTTAATTTCAGAGAGACTCTCTTCATGGCCATTGGCTTTATAATAACGGCCATGTTCGACTTTAGTGATAACCAGAATACCTTTACCACCACTGCCTTTTGCCGGTTTGATAACAAATCCGGCTGTGTTTTTTATCTGTGCTTCAATGCCTGCGACTTCTACCTGCATCGAAATAACGCCTAATAAAGCGGGAGTCGTTACATTTGCAGCGTGGGCAATCTGTTTGGTTTTTAGTTTATTATCAACGAGTGGGTACAGTTTACGCGGATTATAGCGGCCAATATAGCCACTATTGCGTTGGTTCATACCCAATATACCTTTTCTTTTAAGTTTAAAAGGACTGCATAGCCACATAGTTTATTCCCTATCGGCCAGAGGTTTAAAGCGGCGTAACTCTGATAAGCGATAACCTGTATAGCTGCCCAGTAGCAACACTAACGCCATAATAACGAACTGTAGTCCGATAAAGTTAAACAGCAGATGACGCGCGATCTCATTGCTCATGGCAAAGTACGCCAGTACTGCCACGGTTAAACTTCCACCGCCCTGCAATATCACCTCTTTAGGGCCTTCCTCTTCCCATAAAACAGACATACGCTCAATCGTCCAAGAGAGGATGATCATCGGGAAGAAAGTAATTTTAAGGCCTTCAGTCAGTCCCAGTTTGTATGACAATACGCCAAACATTGCAATCAAAAGAATTACCATAATGATCACGGTGGATATTCGTGCCACCAGTAATAAGTTGAGGTGTGATAGATAGGAGCGAATAAATAGGCCCACTGCAACAAGCAAAATAAAACCAACCAGGCCAGTGACGAGACTTGTTTGAATAAATGCCATCGCGATTAAAACAGGCATAAAGGTACCGGAGGTTTTAAGGCCAATTAAAACGCGCATTATAACAACAATCAACACACCTAAAGGAATCATTAAGATACCTTTAAACAGTGATTGATCTTCAACAGGTAGGCTATGAATGGAGAAGTTAAATAGATGCTCCTTATCGGCTTTTTGTAAGATAGCGGCTAATGCAGGCAGCTCTTGTATAATCATGGAAAAGCTAACTTTGGAGTTTTTACCGCCAACGAGTTCAAGTAGCGCTTTACCGCTTTGATCCCAAAGTAATAGGTTGTGACGATCTACCGCTTCAGCGCTCGCTGCATTAAATAGTTTAGAGGTGATAACGCCGTCTGTTTCCTGAAATACTTCAACTAAAGGCTGTAAATGTTGACGGCGACGGCCATCTTCTAAGTGCAGCGCACCAATTTTTTTGCTTGGAATATTTGCTTCATTTAACAGTGTGATCAGAAGATCTGTTTTGCTTAGTTTACTGGTCAGAAGTAATCTAACATTTTGACTTGGCTGTTGTGCATTGAGTGCCTTTAACAGTTCCCGTGTGAAGCTAAACGCATCTGCACTTGTTTTAAATGCATCTCTGATAATATCCGTGCTTGCAGGATCATGCACTATATCCAATAAAGGCGGCATTTCAGTACTTACTGGATCGATATTTTTACTATCAACAAGTAGCTGAATATTATAATAAAGTGTTTGTTTTCCTGTGGCTTTTCGAATTGTCCATTGTGCTTTTGGCGCGAAGGCGTCATCTAAAAATGAGAGACCATAGCCGGGAGAGGCGGCATTTTGACTGAGCAGTGCATAGCCTGCTTGTGCTTTGGGGGTTGTTAACGAAGCGATAATCGGCATATCTTTTGCGTCAAAATCAATTCTCGCATCAATATTCCAGATAGTACGTGTTTCACCCGGCAGCCAGGGAATATCAAACGCCAAGTGGCGCTGTACCGTTTGTGAAATACCGATCAGAAATAAGCTGGCAACGAAGGCGAAAAAGAAAATTCGTGCTTTCATGAGTACCCCTATTATTCTTTTTCGGCGTGATATTGAGGATGGATATATTCTTTGCTGACATCAACTAATATGACATCTTGCAAAAATGTACGGCCGATGAGTACCGGATATTCCATATGCTGGCGATCCGTTAAGGTGAACTCTGTCTGCTGCTCCAGATCACCGATACGGACATGTAATTTAACAACATAGCGTCTTTCTGTGCTGTCCTCTGCAGTTGCTTGCACTATTCTTACGATACGCTCAATTTTAGCTTCGATTAATTTTGTTTCGTTGCCCTCGTCATCGGCTAAATTAAAACGCACCCATTTTTCACCATCACGTTCAAAGCGTTCGATATCAAACGCACTAATGGACGAGGTGGCGGCACCGGTGTCAATTCGGGCTTTATAGCTACTTTTTATCGCTGAAATATAAACCCATTCGGACTGCCCAAAAAGTGTTTTACCATTGATGTGGTTAATCTTTTGAACCGCAGCTGGCGTTGGTTTAACTTTAGGTTTAGGTTTCGGCGCTTTTACTTTTTTTGCCTCAATAAGTAAGGCATCTAACTCTTTGATTTTATTCTGACTGCTTTGTAACGCTTCACTTGTTTCTGCCAATTCTATTTGCGTTTTCTGGTTAGTTTCCTGTGTCTGAGCAAGATCAGCTGTCAGCGTGTTTATCTGTTTTTGTTGCGCTTCATTCTTTAAATTAACACACCCGGTGCAACTAAAAAGAATGAATGCAGTGATAAGTGTGGTTTTATTGAAAAACATAAAAAATTCCTAACCATTATTTAGAAAGCAAAAGGAGGATATTATCAGCTTGACGTTTAAATAGCTGGATTAATCTCACTTTTATTTTGCAGCTATTATGCTCTGCGGGCGTTATTTTAGCTCTATATCATATTTCTTAACCACTGTTTTTTATGAATACGCTGGATAACCAGAATAATTTTAAGGAACTCTTCAGATAATGTCACAATATACGCTTCTACTAAGCTAACGTTATAATATTTAACGGCAATATAAGCTAATGGTATACCCACACACCACATGCAGAAAATATCAACAAAGGTACTGTATTGAACATCTCCGCCACTACGCAGTACGCCGATAATGCCAATAAAGTTAATAACCTTGATAAATAGGGCACATGCCAGCACCAGTAATACCTGCGATGCGCTTTCACTCGCGCTTAAAGAGAGAGCCGGAAATAGAGATAACAGCGGTTCCCTGAATATAATGATGATAGGGGTAAAGATAAACGCCAGAATTGGCACAAAGAGGATAAAGGTCCAAGCCTGTTGCCAGGCAAGATGGAATGATTTTGCGCCGAGTTGATGTCCTATCATAGTGCCGCTGGCAATAGCGATACCAATAAATAGCGCAAAAACAGTTTGCTCAATGGTCGATACCATACTAATTACAGCCAGCTCCTGTATACCAATCATGGCAAAGATTAAGGTGTAAGCAAAAACACCTAAGGCCCAGCTTCCATCGTGTAACACCATAGGTATTGCAAGTTTTATATAACGTTTTAGTTCATATCTGCTTAACGCTTGTTTTATTTCATCCCGTTTACTAATAATAAAGGGACGATTTTTGGCCACCAAATAGAGCATAAAAAACAACTGCAGCGCACGTGCAATAAAGGTTCCCCACGCGCTGCCTTCCACACCCATTGCAGGCAGTCCCAGATGGCCAAAAATAAAAATGTAGTTAAGCAGGGCATTGACGGGTATAACCAGCATGCTGATGCGCATCGACGTTTTACTATCACCCGCCGAGCGTAAAGCGGTTTCAATGGGCAGCACCACAGCGGTGAAAATATAGCTCCATGATGTGATAACGAGATAGTCATTGGCTAATAATATAAGCGCTGGATCTTGACTGGCAAGCCCGATTACTGTTTCTGGAGAGAGGGTATAAAAAACGATAAAGGGGATAGTAAGCAAAAAAGTAAAGAGCAGTGAAATAATTAAACTGCGTCTTAATCCGGATAGATCTTTAGCACCAAAATACTGTGAGGCAAGCACTCCCCCCGCATGAGTGACGCCGACCATAATTAACAGGTTAAAGAAGAATATTTTATTACCCAGACCGACTGCGGCGATCTCATTTTCACCCAACTGGCTGACCATCAAAATATCAACCAGGCCAAGAAATGAATATAAAAGCGACTGAAAAGTGATCGGCAGGGCTAAGTGCCAAAGTTTTTGTTGAAAATCAGGATGGCGAAAGGTCGCTATTTTATTTTTCATTGAGCTGCTTTATTCACTTTTTTGTAGCGGAAAAAAACTCCTATCAGTGTTAATAGGCAGTATAAGTAAAGCGGAGTCGAGCCAAAAATCTGGTAGGGGGTCTTGCCAAACGCAGGATGTACCTTTCTGCTTAATACGTCTGCCGTATTAGGAGCAAGTCGGCCTAGCTCCTCTCCTTTGGCGCCATAAATAGCGGTTACACCGTTATTGGTACTGCGCAGCAGTGGACGGGCAAATTCAATGGCGCGCATTCGGGCAATCTGCAAGTGTTGATCTGGGCCAATAGAGTCTCCAAACCATGCATCATTGCTTAAGGTTAATAGCATGCCTGTTTTCTCGGTGATGTTTTTGCGCAGCAGTTCGGGAAAGGCTATCTCATAACATAACGCTGAGGCGAATGTTGTTAATCCGCTTTGTAAATTAGGTTGAACTTCGTCGCCACGCTGAAAGCTGGACATAGGCAGATTAAAGTAAGGGGCAAGCGGACGAAGCAGATCTTCAAATGGGACAAATTCACCAATAGGTAATAAATGATGTTTTTGGTAGCGATTTTTCCCTGTTAAAGCGTAATCATCGCCTTTGGGTAATTTACCTAATGCGATAATGGTATTGTGGTACGCGTCGGTGGCCAGCGTATAGCCAATAATGCCGGTAATTAAGGTTTTGTTTTGTGCTGCTAGCTTAGTCGATAAAGGTTGTAAAAATCCCTGCAGATCAACTTCTAAGGCTGCAACGGCTGACTCAGGCCAGACAATTAATTCATGCTCTGAATCTAAGCCGGTTTCACTGAGATCGAGATATTTAAAGAGCGAGGGGGTGAGCTGATCGCTTTTCCATTTTTGATTCTGGTCGATATTACCTTGTACTAATGACACCATTATTTCCGGCTGTGGCGAACTATATTGTTGTTTTTGTAAAATAGATCCGGTTATTAGTAAGCTACCAATCAGGGTGATACTTAATACTATTTTCTGTTTTTGAATAACAAGGGTGAGCGCGCCACAAATAATCATTATTGCCAGTGTGATCCCCTGAACGCCTAATACGGGAGCAAATCCGACTAAAGGGGTGTCGGCGTGGCTATAGCCTAAATATACCCAAGGAAATCCGGTTAATATATAACCTCTCAGCCAATCCGAAATCAACCATAAAACCGGGATAACTAAAAGGTAACGCGTTGTATCTGATAGCCATTGAAATCGTATGCTTGCCCATAGTGCAACTGTTGGAAATAAGGCTAAATATGCGCATAAAAGAATAATTAAAAGTGCACTGACGATGAGTGGCATACCACCAAACAGATCCATGCTGACATAAATCCAGTGAATAGTGGCTATAAACATTGAGATGCTAAAAGTAAAACAGACTAAAAAATAGTGTTGCGTACTTTTTTGAACTTGTTGTAATAACAAAAACAAGCCGATTATTGAAGGGTAGAGTACCCACCACTGCTCAAAAGGAGAAAAAGCAAAAACTTGAATTGCACCTAAAAAAAGGGCAATAAGAAGTTGCCCGTAAAGATGCGCTGTAAAAGTAGTTAGCTTGCTTTGGATGTTACTGTTCAATAGGTTTTAACTCTTTTGGGATACGTATCTGCAGCTGTACTAAACGGCGACTGTCTGCATTCGTTACCTTAAATTTATATCCGCGCATTGAGATGCTTTCACCGCGACCAGGTAAATGGCCAAGCTGATGAGTGATCAAGCCACCAATGGTATCTTGATCTTCGCTATTAAATGAGGTTGAAAAGAATTCATTAAAATCATCAATTGATGTTAACGCATTGACCGTATAAGTGCGTTTGCCAATTTTTCGAATTTCAGCAATCTCTTCGTCATCAAATTCATCTTCAATCTCACCAACTATCACCTCTAAAATATCTTCAATGGTTACCAGCCCCGAGACACCCCCGTACTCATCAACCACAATGGCCATATGATAGCGTTTGCTGCGAAACTCTTTTAATAAAGTATCTAAGCGTTTACTTTCAGGTACAACCACAGCTTCACGGAGAATATCTTCAATTTTAAAGTCGTTTGCTTCAGGGGTGAAGCCAAATTTAATAAGATCTTTAGCAAGTAACAAACCGACAATGTGATCTTTATCTTCAGTAATAACAGGAAAGCGTGAATGTGTTGATTCGATAAGTTTAGGCAGAAATTCATCGACAGTTTGATGTAAATTTAAAGTAATCATTTGCGAACGGGGGATCATAATGTCGCGGACACGTAGCTTAGATACATCTAATACGCCTTTGATCATATCTTTGGTTTTTTGATCAATGACTTCGCGCTGTTTTGCGCCCTGAATGATCTCTAGTAACTCTGTTTGGTTTCTCGGCTCTCCTTGAAATAGATTACCAATTTTATCGAATAGTCCAGATTTTGAACTATCTTGCGTCGAATGTGTTTTGTCTTCTGACATTAATTTTATTTACTCTTTTTCACTTAAATAGGGATCTGCAAAACCAAGCTCTATTAGTAGTTTTGTTTCAAGAGCCTCCATCTCGAGGGCCTCTTGATCGATGATATGATCATAACCTAACAGGTGCAGTGTGCCGTGAATAAGCATATGCGCCCAATGCTCAGTCAATGTTTTATCTTGTTCTTTTGCTTCATTTTCAACTACATCTTTACAGACTATCAGATCGCCCAGTAAAGGTAACGTGATCCCTGGCGGATTTTGAAAAGGAAATGACAAGACATTCGTTGCTTTATCTTGATTTCGATATTGAAAATTTAATTGTCGGCCTTCTTCATAGTCAACAATACGCACTGTTAATTCAGCTTCTTCACGCTCTTTTTCCGAGCCTGCAACAATGGCGGTGTGGATCCATTTTTCCATGGCGGTTAAATCAGGTAGAAAATATTCACCTGCTGTGGCGATTTGCAAATCAACAAACAGTTCCATTAGTTTTTCCCCGCTTTAATTGCAGCTTTATTTTCAAAGGCTTCATACGCTTTAACAATACGTGCAACAACAGGATGACGTACAACATCATCGGCCACAAAAAAGCTAAAACTGATATCGTCTTCAACATCGCGGAGCACTTCAATTGCATGACGCAGGCCAGATTTTTGATGGTGCGGCAGATCGATTTGTGTAATATCGCCGGTGATCACTGCGGTTGAATTAAAACCGATACGGGTTAAGAACATTTTCATCTGTTCAACCGTGGTATTTTGCGCTTCATCAAGAATAACAAAGGCATCATTTAAGGTGCGTCCGCGCATATAAGCAAGCGGTGCAATTTCTATAATATTACGTTCAATCAATTTTTCAACTTTTTCAAAGCCGAGCATTTCAAATAATGCGTCATATAAAGGACGTAGATAGGGATCCACTTTTTGCGCTAAATCACCGGGTAAAAAGCCTAATCTTTCACCCGCTTCCACAGCAGGACGCGTTAGTAGAATACGGCGCACTTCCTGACGTTCTAACGCTTCAATAGCACAAGCTACAGCCAGATATGTTTTGCCAGTACCTGCCGGGCCAACACCGAAACTAATGTCATTTTGTAAAATGTTACTGATATATTTAGTTTGGTTTTCACCACGCGGTTTGATCACCCCGCGTTTGGTTTTAATAGAAAGATTATCAATACCGCTCTTTGCCTGTGGCTGTTCGACCTCCAGCAGTCGGTGGTTAGAGATCAACGCTTGCAGCGCAAGATGCACATCTGCATCTGATAACGTAGAGGTTTTGCCTTTTATGGTTTGCGTCTCAATATACAGCGCTTTTAAAAGATCGCTGCAAGCCTGAGCATAACGATGCTCACCGACAATCTGAAAGTGCGAATTTTTGTAGATAATTTCAACACCTAAACGACGTTCAATCTGTTTGATGTTTTCATCAAAAGAGCCGCATAATAGCGCTAATCTGTCTGTATCTTCAGGCACTAAATCAAGGTGCACGGTAGTCAGCTTTGTAGTCAAAATGGTTAAACCTTTTTATTCGGGGTAAATGTTGATACACCCAATGTCTCTTGACGCTTACTTAGGATATCACTGGGCGAATCACTTCACGAAAATTCATTTGTGCTTCGCCACGGATAAAATTTCTGTTTATCAAAAGTTGAGTATGAAGTGGAATTTTCATCGCCGCTTTAAAACTAGGGGGTAAATGTTGATACACCCGATGTCTCTTGACGCTTACTTAGAATATCACTGGGGCGAATCGCTTCACGCAAATTCATTTGTGCTTCGCCACGGATAAATTTTCCGCGAATCGAATTGCTGTGCACCTCGGTAATTTCTACATCAACAAATCCGCCGATAGAGAGATGATCGCCCTCAAAATTAACAATACGGTTGTTTTCTGTACGCCCGCACAATTCCATAATATTTTTACGTGAAGGGCCTTCGACTAAAATTCGTTGCACACTGCCCACCATTCGGCGGCCAATTTGTTGGGAATGCTGATGAATCCTGTCTTGCAATATCGATAAGCGCAGCTTTTTAGTTTCCAGCGTTACATCATCTGGCATATCCGCAGCAGGGGTTCCCGGACGTTGGCTGTAGATAAAACTGTAACTTGCATCAAAGCCGATATAATCTATCAGATCCATTGTCTGCTGAAAATCTTGATCTGTTTCATTGGGAAAACCGACAATAAAATCTGAGCTTAGTGTCAGATTAGGACGCACCATTTTTAAATCGGCAATTATTTCTTTGTATTGCTCTGCTGTGTGGCCGCGCTTCATTAGGTTTAAGATGCGATCTGAGCCTGATTGTACAGGTAGATGGAGGAAATCGACCAACTCAGGCGTATCTTTATAAACATCAATAATTTCATCGCAAAAATCGATTGGGTTACTGGTGGTGTAACGCAAACGATCGATGCCATCAATGGATGCCACATAGCGCAATAACTGTGCAAAACTGCAGGTTCCACCATCGTGCGTCGCACCGATGAAAGAGTTTACATTTTGTCCTAACAGGTTAACTTCACGTACGCCTTGCTCTGCCAACTGCGCAATTTCTAATAAGATATCATCAAGCGGACGACTCACTTCTTCACCACGTGTATAAGGGACAATGCAGTAAGTGCAGTATTTCGAGCAACCCTCCATAATAGAGACAAACGCAGTCGCACCTTCCGCCCTTGGCTCAGGCAACGAGTCAAATTTTTCAATTTCAGGGAAGCTGACGTCAACAATAGTACCGTCGCCCTGCTGAACCTGTTTAATCATCGCAGGTAAACGGTGCAAGGTTTGCGGGCCAAATATAATATCAACATAGGGCGCGCGTGAGCGGATTGCTTTACCTTCCTGAGAAGCAACACAACCACCGACACCAATGATTAAATTGGGGTTTTTCTCTTTTAATTTTTTCCAGCGGCCAAGTTGGTGAAATACTTTTTCTTGTGCTTTTTCACGAATTGAGCAGGTATTTAATAAAATAACGTCAGCATCTTCTGCATTATCGGTTGCGATATAACCGTTGGTGGAATTTAATAGATCGGCCATTTTAGATGAATCGTATTCGTTCATCTGGCAACCCCAGGTTTTGACGTGTAATTTCATGCTCATAATTTGCCGCTCATACTGTGATTCTAAATAAAGAGGTCGCATTTTACGCATATCAAGACTAACTTGCCACTTTTTGTTTGGCTATCTATCTGTCTGTGCGCGACAGCGCTAAATTAAGAATTTTCTCCATTATTCATGATAATTTGCTTACAATGGATCTTGAAGTATCATCGCTAGAAAAGGAATAATAATGCAAAGCAGGCAAGTAATTGTGGTTGGTGGCGGCTTGGTCGGCACATTAACAGCCTTATTGTTGGCAAAACAGGGCGACTCGATTCACCTTGTTGAAAAAAAACCTTTTATTCCCCCTATTAAGAGTGCGGCTTTTGATCTGCGTGTTTCAGCATTTAGCGCGCAGAGTCAAAAACTACTTGCGCTTGCCGGAGTATGGGATTGCCTTCCTAAAAATCGAGTGTGTGCTTATCAAAGGTTACAAACCTGGGAGCGGGGCAGTCAGAAACTTTGTTTTGACAGTGCTGATCTTGAACTTGACGCATTAGGTTATATTGTTGAAAACCGCTGGATTCAAGCTGTGTTATGGCAAGCCCTGCAAGCGCTGCCTAATGTTACTTTTTATGAAGGGCGGCAAGTGAGCCATATCAATAATAGCGACTCCGCTGTGAGCGTTGACTTGGATAATGGTCAGCAAATAAAGGCGCAACTATTGGTCGCTTGTGATGGTGGCAACTCTACCGTGCGCCAGTTATTAAACATCCCGGTTACTGCCTGGGATTACCGTCAACACTGTATGTTGGTTAATATTAAAACCGATAGTGTGGAGCAAAATATCACCTGGCAGGAGTTTCGCGAAACCGGCCCGTGCGCTTTTTTACCTCTTGCAGAAAACAATGCCAGTTTAGTTTGGTATCACAGCCCGCAAAAAATAAGGCAGCTCAGCGGGTTATCTAACAGCCAGTTAAAAGAGGTTGTTATCGCGGAGTTTCCCGCTTTACCCTTTGATTTTACCGTTGAAGATAAAGGCGCCTTTCCTTTAATTCGTCGCCATGCACAGACCTATTTTAAAGGGAGCTGCGTATTGCTCGGCGATGCGGCCCATACCATTAATCCTTTGGCGGGGCAGGGAGTCAACCTTGGTTTTAAGGATGCAGAATGTTTAGTTAATCTGCTGCAGAGCAGCCCTGATTTGCCAATGTCTATTTTGTTAAAACGTTACGAGTGTAAAAGAAAGCCTGCCAACCTGTTGATGCAGAGCGCTATGGATCTCTTTTATAAAGGCAGTAAGTGCGAATTAGATTCAGTGCGTTGGTTACGTAAAGGTGTTTTGCACTTAGCGCAGAACAGTGGGGCTGTAAAAAACAGAGTGATGAAGTATGCGATGGGGCTTTAGCTGCAAAATTTGCATTGCCAAATAGAATGGTTGGCAATGCTTAAGCAAACAGCAACCGAAACTGCTTAGGCGTCATCTGCTTACTCTGTTTAAACTGGCGGTTAAAATTCGATAAATTACTAAAACCGACC
>NZ_JBLIEK010000094.1:0-14635 GCF_047632995.1 Psychromonas sp. | reverse complement strand
TTGTTAAAATCAACGCTAACTGCGTTGTGAGTTTTGAAGTGAGAACAACTATCTCCTGCAACTCACGCCTTGCTAGTGCTAATTTTTCCTGCGCTATACTTGATCACTTCATTAATTCCTTTGGTATAAACGGCGGGCTATAAAGAACTATTCCGTTATTAAAACATTCACCTTAATGCTAAAAGCAGTTGTTTCTCTGCAAAGTGTAATCCTTTGCTGTGTGCACTTTTTGTAAGCTCTGGTAATTTACCGCAAAGAATGGCTTTATGTACAGAACCTACTCTGCGTACTTCATGATAAGTGCACCAAAATTGCATGCTCATATTTTTAGTTGTATGGACGCTGGTACCTCCTGTCGCATTAGTTGTATAGTAGACTTCATTTTTCCAGCGATTAACACCTGTTATTTTTCGCCATGTACCATTTTCGCACAGTAGAACTTGTCCGCGTGAGAAGATCATATTCGCCTCCTTATTTATTTGAAATCACATACCCTTGCATTTATACCAAAGGAACTAAAAAGGTGATCAGTCTTGCTTGTTAAAATCAACGCTAACTGCGTTGTGAGTTTTGAAGTGAGAACAACTATCTCCTGCAACTCACGCCTTGTTAGTGCTAATTTTTCCTGCGCCATACTTGATCACTTCATTAATTCTTTTGGTATTACTCATGCTGCGAAAATATTTAACCAACTTCCATTAATTAACTATAGTTTATCTCTTTAATTTTTATAGCAAATTAATGTAAAGGTGAAACCCTTGAGAATTTAATTGGCCATTTTACCTGTCCCGCTTGATTGTGCGTTTAGATGTAATCATTTAATGATATAATTATTGGTTATTTTAACTAGTCGGAGTTTTCATGGGCCATACGCTTACAACTATGTTCTCTAAACAAGAGATCGAATTGCGTGTTCAACAAATAGCTGCAGAGATCAATGACCACTATAAAAACAGTGAAGAAGTTATTCTTATTGGACTATTACGAGGCTCTGCTATCTTTTTAGCAGATTTATCCCGTTTATTGACTGTGCCGGTAATTTTAGATTTTATGGCGACTTCAAGTTATGGCAAAACTACTGATGGTGGCGAAGTAAAAATATTAAAAGAGCTTGATGAAGAGATTCATGGTCGTGATGTGCTGATCATTGAGGATATTATTGATACAGGTAACACTCTCAATAAAATCAAAGAGATGTTGTTACTACGTGATCCAAAATCTCTAGCCATCTGCGCATTACTGAATAAAACGTCTCGCCGTGAGGTTGACGTTTTTGTTAACTGGCAAGGTTTTTCCATTGAAGATAAGTTTGTTGTCGGTTATGGCATGGATTACGCCCAACTTTATCGAAATCTTCCTTATATTGGCATAGTTAACTTTGATAAATAAGGCAAACAGCAAGATGTATGCAATCGATTTACAGAATATAAAAAAAATTTATAAAGGTGGTGTTGAAGCGTTAAAGGGAATCTCCTTACAAGTTAAGGAAGGTGATTTTTACGCTTTACTGGGTCCCAATGGTGCGGGTAAATCGACAATAATTGGTATTATTTCATCGCTTGTTAATAAAAGTGCAGGGAAAGTGAATGTATTTGGTTATGATCTCGATACGCAGCTTGAATTGGCAAAAAGCCAAATCGGCTTAGTACCGCAGGAGTTTAATTTCAATCAATTTGAAGTGCCTGTGCAGATACTGGTTAATCAAGCTGGCTATTATGGAATTAATAGAAAAGAAGCCTTTGTGCGTGCCGAAAAATATCTTAAACAACTCGATCTTTGGGATAAAAGAGACGAACCTTCCCGCGAGCTGTCAGGTGGTATGAAACGTCGTTTAATGATTGCTCGTGCGCTGATGCATGAGCCGAGACTGCTTATACTCGATGAGCCAACCGCGGGTGTTGATATTGAAGTTCGCCGCTCTATGTGGAAGTTTCTAAAAAAACTCAATGCACAGGGAGTGACTATTATCCTTACGACGCATTATCTGGAAGAGGCTGAAATGCTATGTCGTAATATTGGCATCATTGATAAAGGCCGCTTAGTTGAAAATACCAGTATGAAATCTTTATTGGCACGACTTGATAGTGAGACCTTTATTCTCGATATAGATCCGCCGGCACAACCACCAACAAGTAAACATTTTAAAATCACCCAACTAGATCAACATACCTTGGAAGTTGAGTTGGGTAAACAGCAGTCATTAAACAAAGTATTTGAAGAATTGAGTGCGCAGGCTATTCGTGTTAACAGTTTACGAAATAAAGCGAACCGCTTAGAAGAACTCTTTATTGGACTTGTAGAAAAAGGCAATTTACATGATGAATAGTGCATATGTGATAGCGTTAAAAAGTCTCTGGATAAAAGAGATCAACCGTTTCCTGCGTATTTGGATACAGACACTTGTTCCGCCTGTCATTACCATGAGCCTCTATTTTGTTGTATTTGGTAATTTAATTGGCTCGCGTATTGGTGAAATGAGCGGTTTTAGTTACATGTCATTTATTGTGCCGGGACTGATTATGATGTCCGTGATCACTAACTCCTACTCCAATGTAGCATCATCTTTTTTTAGTGCTAAATTTCAACGCAATGTTGAAGAGTTATTGGTCGCGCCGGTGCCTAATTACATTATTATTTGGGGCTATATAGGAGGAGGTGTGACACGAGGATTGATCGTTGGTTTTATGGTCACCTGTGTTTCTCTGTTCTTTGTCGATCTGCAGATATACAATCTTCCCGTTTTGATATTAAGCGTGGTATGTACTGCGGTTTTATTTTCCATTGGTGGTTTATTGAATGCGATTTTTGCACGCTCCTTTGATGATATCAGCATTATTCCAACCTTTATTTTGACCCCTTTGACTTATCTCGGCGGTGTTTTTTATTCAATCAGTTTATTACCTGAATTCTGGCAAGGTGTTTCACATTTCAATCCCATTTTTTATATGATTAATGCTTTCCGCTATGGATTTTTAGGCATATCAGATGTTTCATTAGTTTGGTCATTTTTGGTTATTGTTGCCTTTACTGTGGCACTTTATAGCCTAGTTTCAGTGCTGCTGAAAAAGGGTGTAGGTATCCGTTCATGAGTGAATTAGGTAATTCCAGAGTTATTACTTCTAACCAAGAGGGCGTACATAAGGATCTGGAACAAGTTGTATTAAAGCATTTAAAACATGCTTTTCGTAAACCTTACCAAGCGCATACGTTAGCTGCATTCAAAGAGTGTGAGAAGTGGGTTGAACAGCAAGGTAAGCCGATTATCTTAGACTCTTGCTGCGGCGTTGGTGAAAGCACTTATCATCTGGCGAAAAAACATCCCGAAGCGATTATATTAGGTTTGGATAAGTCGGCGGATCGTTTAGCTAAACACCCGCAATCAATTGCCGATAATTACCGCTTATTGCAGGTTAATCTTAATGATTTCTGGCGCTTGGCGGTTGATGCTAATTGGCATCTGTCGCACCATTATCTGCTTTATCCTAATCCTTGGCCGAAAGCGAATCATTTGCAGCGCCGCTGGCACGGCAGTGCGGTATTTCCTGCTATTTTAGCGCTTGGTGGAGAGCTGGAGCTGCGCAGTAATTGGTTTACTTATATCCATGAATTTGCCCGTGCATTAGAGCTTGCCAAGCAATCGTGCCACGTAGAGACGTTTGTCAGTGAAACCTCTATTACCCCATTTGAACGAAAATATTGGGCAAGTGGACAAAAGTCATTACGTTTAACTGCAACGCTTAAGTAAATCGTTGCTTTTGTTTCTTGTCGTGCAATTAATTCCTGCCTTACGTGGTCTATATTTAGACAGTTAACTTCGTAAGGGAAAGCGATGCTTATTAAAACCCGTAAAAGATCAGATCTTAAAGAATCACAATTAACGGATCAGAGTGTTTATTTAAATCGCCGTAATATTATTAAGGCATTGGGTTTGGCGGCATTAACTATTCCTTTTGTTAAACCTGCTCACGCTGGATTGTTTGATCTGTTTTCTGATAATGAAAAGGGATCTGACAATTCGGATCTTTTATTTGCACGTGATAAGTTGCAATACCTCAAAAACAGTAATTATCAATCATTAACCCCGCTCACGCCAGAGCAGAAAATCCTGCAATACAATAACTTTTATGAGTATGGAACAGGTAAAGGTGACCCATATAAATACGCGCAACAGACTAAAGTCGATCCATGGTCGCTTACCATTGATGGATTAGTTGATAAACCGATCACTCTTCATTATGAAGATCTGTTAACACGCTTTGCGATTGAAGAGCGCTTGTATCGAATGCGTTGTGTCGAAGCGTGGTCGATGAATATCCCTTGGTTAGGTTTTACCCTCGCCAATTTAATTAAGTCCGTGTCGCCAAAGTCCACTGCCAGGTATGTTCGTTTTGAAACCTTATATGATCCACAGCAGATGCGAGGTCAGCGCGCCTCTCGTGTAGGTGGCGGTATTGATTATCCCTATATTGAAGGATTGCGCTTAGATGAGGCGATGCACCCATTAACTATGCTTTCGGTTGGTTTATATGGGCAAACCCTGGCACCACAAAATGGCGCGCCGATTCGCTTGGTTGTGCCATGGAAATATGGTTTTAAAAGCATTAAATCGATCGTGCGCATTAGTTTAACCGATAAAGCCCCGGTTAATACTTGGCAGAAAATAGCCGCTTCTGAATATGGTTTTTTTGCCAATGTGAATCCTGATGTTGATCACCCTCGCTGGAGCCAGGCAAGTGAGCGTTTTATTGGTGCGGGGAATCTATTTTCACAAACACGTAAGCCAACCTTACCCTTTAATGGTTACCAGGAAGAGGTGGCTGGTTTGTACAGTGGTTTAGATCTTAAGCGTAATTTTTAAAGGGTGGCAATGAAAATATCAGTAAAAGGTGTATTGATAATAAAAACGGTTATTCATCTGTCTGCCTTAGCCACTTTCTTGTATCTATATTATCTCATTGATTCAGGGCGCTTAGGGGCTGATCCAGTCAAAGAGATGATCCACTTTTTAGGTAAAACAGCTCTCAATTTTTTATTTCTGACACTCCTGGTTACGCCTGTTGCTAAGCGCTTTAAGCAGCCTTTGTTGATTAGAACGAGGCGCTTATTGGGGATCTATAGCTTTGTTTGGGCTTGTTTACACCTCACGACTTTTCTCTGGCTGGAGCTGAACTGGCAGTTTTTTTTGTTTATTGATGAAGTGGTGAAGCGTCCTTATTTAAGCTTCGGTGCGGCGACCTGGATTATTCTTTTACTCTTAACTATTACATCACTCAATAGCATAAAAAATAAAATGAAAAAAGCCTGGTTCACATTACATCGTTTTGTTTACTGGGCGGCGCTGTTTGCCGTTATACATTATTACTGGTCAGTTAAGGCGGGTTTAATTGAGGCGACAATTTATATAGTTATCTGCCTGTTATTACTGGTGCAGCGTAAAGCTTATTTTAAATCTCTACTTTTTCAAAGTATGCTTAAAATTAGGAAATAAATTTTAGATATAAAAAATCCGATAGCAGAGTGACTGTTATCGGATTTTTTTATTGTTTTTTAGTCTATTGGTTATTAAGCCACCTGTACGGGAACATCTTTACTGGTGCGAACAATATTATTTTGTGCATCTAAGTACACTAAACTTGGTTTGTGATTTGCAATTTCCGCCGCATTTAAACTTGCGTAGGTACAGATAATCACACGATCACCAACGGCTGCCATTCGTGCTGCAGCACCATTAACGGAGATGATTTTTGAACCTCGTTCACCTGAAATTGCGTAAGTTGAAAAACGTGCGCCATTTTCAATATTATAAATGTCGATTCTCTCGTATTCGAGAATGCCAGCTTGATCTAGTAAATTTTGATCAATAGCACATGAACCTTCATAATTTAATTCAGCATGTGTCACGCGTGCTTGGTGAAGTTTGCCGGTAAGCATTGTTTTTTGCATACAAAAACCTTTCTTTTCTAGTAATAATTCGAGCAAGTGGCGACTATAAAGTAAAATCTTTAATGGCGCAAATTTACTATTTTATTATCAATTAAACGTGTAGCGCCTAAAAAGGCTGCCATTAAAATAACGATTGCTTTGCTATCGCTATCGACCGGTTGTAATGTGCTGCTGTCAACAATATGAATCGCATCCGTATTAAACCCATTGCTGTCGAGCTCTGCCGATGCATTAGCGATTAATCTAGTATGGTCAATTTGTTGATTTTGTAGATCTGTGGCGAGCTTAGTCATTATCTGCGCCAACAAGGGCGCTTTTTCTTTTTCAGCAGGTGTCAGTTTATTATTACGCGAGCTCATTGCTAAACCACTTGCTTCACGCACTGTTGCCACTGCAATAATTTCAATAGGCATGGCCAAATCAATGACCATTTTTTTAACGATTGCCAGCTGCTGAAAATCTTTTTCACCAAAACAAGCATAATCAGGCTGCACCAGGTTAAAAAGCTTATTAACTATGGTGCTCATGCCTCGGAAATGACCCGGGCGAAGTTCACCTTCTAAACAATCCGATAATCCCGGTACTTCAACATAAGTTTGTTTTTCTAAACCATTTGGGTAAATCACTTCAGGCGAGGGGATAAAAACAATATCGACCCCTTGCTGTTCAAGCAGTCGCTGATCTGCCTCAACTGTTTTAGGGTAATTCTGCAAGTCTTGTGCATTATTAAACTGCATCGGATTAACAAAAATACTGACCACAACAATTGTTGCTTTTTCTTTAGCCTGACGCACTAACTGTAAGTGCCCATCATGCAAATTGCCCATAGTCGGGACAAATGCGATGGTTAACCCTTGTTGTTTTAGTTCCTGAATCTTTTCCCGCAAGAGTTCGGGCTGGTTAATAATGTGCATATTATTATTCTTATCTACTAGTAAAAACTGTGTTCAGAAGATGGGAATGAGCCGTTTTCCACCTGTTCTTTATAAAGTGTCACCGCGCTGCGAATATCTCCCGTCTCAATTAAGAAGTTTTTGGAGAATTTAGGGCAGAACCCCGCGGAAATGCCAAATGCATCATGCATCACTAAAATTTGCCCGTCAGTTTCGCTGCCTGCGCCAATGCCTATTACTGGAATCTGCACTGCTTTGCTTACGCGAGCGGCAAGCGGCACCGGTACGCATTCTAATACTAATAACTGTATACCCGATTTTTCGAGTATTAATGCATCTCTAATAAGTAATTCTGCTTTATCTTCCTCTCGTCCCTGTACCTTATAGCCGCCAAATACATTAACCGATTGCGGCGTTAAACCCAGGTGTCCACAAACGGGAATTCCGCGTTCAACGAGTCCCTGTACAGACTCAGCAAGCCATTTACCGCCTTCTAATTTGATCATATTGGCGCCGGCACGCATCAAGACTGCTGCATTTTCATAAGTCTGCTCAGGCGTTGCATAACTCATAAAAGGCAAATCAGACATAATCAGTGCATTAGTGGCCGTACTGGCAACAGATTGAGTGTGGTATTTAATATCTTCAACGGTAACAGGGAGAGTGGAGTCATGTCCTTGTAAAACCATGCCAAGAGAGTCGCCGATTAATAAAACTTGGATTCCAGCCTGATCAAAAATTGCCGCAAAACTTGCATCATATGCGGTAATACAGGTTATTTTTTTATTCTCTTGTTTCATTTTAGCCAAACGGGAAACACTAATTTTAGCCATGATTACTCCTAAATTAGAAATATGTATGATTTGTAATTATTGGTTTAAATCAATCATTGATGATGATCAAGCCATTTTTATCACATTGCGCTGCTAATTTCGATAACGCTGTCCCATCAGGCAGGACAAGATTTTCGGCTATCTCTAATAATGGGTAAAGCACAAATTCGCGTACTTTCATCCCATAATGGGGAATAGTTAAGCGTGCGTTATTTATCTCTTCATTACCGTATAAGATAATATCAAGATCCAAAGTACGGGGCCCCCAACGTTTCGCTTTGCGCTCCCGCCCTTGTGATAACTCTATTTTTTGCAGTTCGTCTAATAATTGCAGCGCTGATAACTGCGTATCTAGCTGCGCGACCGCATTAACATAATCGGGTTGATCTTGCGGTCCCATCGGGGCGCTGCTGTACAATGACGAACTATTTATTAACTGCGTCCTGGGCAACGCTTTAAGCGCGACAATTGCTTGTCGCGCTTGTTTGATTGGCGTTGCTTGATTGCTGCCGATAGCGATATAACTAATCATCACTGCTAACTGCTGTTGCTTTACGTTTACTGCCTGAATATTTACGTTTTTTATAAGGCTTTGTACTATCCGGCTTCTTCTCAATGGCTTTATTAGTCGTTTTATAACTGTAGTCATGTTGGGGTAATTCATTATGCTCTTGGTATTCTTGCCACCAAGCGGTTAATTCCGCAAGTTCTTTGCTTTGTTCTACCTTGGCACGTAATGAGAGAAAATCAAAAGCGGCACGGAATTTAATATGTTGGTAAACGCGCTGTGCTCGTTTACCGCCAAAGCGCGGTAAGCGCAGTTGTAAAATCCAGATATCGCGAATAGCGGCAGTAAAACGTTTCGGAATAGCAATCGTTTTTACCTGAATACTCAGTACTTCATTCATTGCTAATAAAAAGGCATCATGATACTCAATGCCGCTTTCAAAACTCATCTCTTGGGCGCGCTGCTCAAGCGGATACCAGAGCATAATGGCATAAATATAAGCGGGGGTGACGCGCTTGCCCTGTGCGATACGGGTATCAGTATCAATCAGTGCCTGCTCAATAATGGCACTGGCTTTATCGTCTTCCCCATCTTTAAACAGAATAGGGAATAATATCTGCAGCAATTTGTATTCTTTTAATAAACGGTAAGTTGCCAGGCCTTGTCCTGAAAGCAGCAATTTAATCACTTCATCAAAATGACGGGCTGCAGGGATATCTTGTAAAAGTGGTGCTAAGCGACGAATTGGCTCTGCACATGATTCACTGATGGTGAGATTTAATTTGGCGGCAAAACGAATCGCGCGCATCATGCGCACCGGATCTTCGCGGTAACGCACATCAGGATCGCCAATTAAGGTTAATTTTCGATCTGCGAGATCTTTCATTCCACCACAGAAATCATAAATGGCGAAATCAGCAATATCGTAATAGAGCGCATTAACGGTAAAGTCACGGCGTTCAGCATCTTCCTCTAACGAGCCGTAAACATTATCCCGCAGTAACATACCAGCTTGTGATTGCTTTACTTTTTGTGCATCTTGTCCATCGTCATCATCGTGATGACCGCGGAAAGTAGCAACTTCAATCACTTCTCGGCCAAAGAGAATATGCGCTAAACGAAAGCGGCGACCAATTAAACGGCAATTACGGAACAGATCTTTGACCTCTTCCGGCGTTGCATTGGTCGTAATATCAAAATCTTTTGGTTTTAGTCCAAGCAACAAATCACGCACAGCACCACCTACCAACAACGCACGGAAACCCGCGTTATGTAAGCGATACAGTACCTTCAATGCATTTCCATCAATATTTTTACGTGAGATGGTGTGCTTGTCTCGTGATATTTTATACATATCCAATATCGCTTCTGGTGTTTTTTTGTTTTTCTTAGTAAACACATTTTTAACGAATTTTTTTAATCGTTTAATAACCCTATCCTCGGTGATTGATGTTTTATACCAAACTACTTGGAAATGTAAATTCAGAACCTAGTTCGGATGTCAGAACAAGGCACGATATGAAGAGAATGGTGATTCCATTTTCGAATATTGTAACGCAGTGCTGGCTTTCGAGCTAGGCTCACGTACGGCAAGGAGATAAGTAATCATCATCGGCGTTATAACGCCGCTGATGTAGAATCACTAGACCTTCGACTTTATGCCTGAAATCTAGTTACTTATCGCCTTGCTGACGCCTACATTTGCACGTAGCTTAGGTATTTAATGTAGCTTGAAAAATTCAAGCGCTTATTTTATGTGCGTGGCGCGTTAAAAACAAATTAATTTTCAAATCTGAATTTCATGTTGTGCTGGTATTTTATGCAAACACCAGTTTTCAATGGCCCATTCTAATATTTTTGAGCAAGTTGTTGTATCAACATTGTTTGTCACAGTATGCCCGAGAAAATCCAATGCCCTTAATAATGTCGGAATCGGGTTGTCTTTATTGATAGCTAAGGCATGATTTTGTTTAGATAGCTTCTGTCCTGGTGATGTAACCGCGACAGGTAAATGGATATATTTAGGGGGGGGGATATTAAGCAATTGATAAAGGGCAATTTGTTTGCCTGTGGTATTGAGCAGATCCGCGCCGCGTACTACTTCGGTTATTCCCTGATCAATATCATCTACCACTACCGCAAGGTTATAAGCGTATAAACCATCTTTGCGCTTAATAATGAAATCTTCGCGCGCTTCACTGCTGTTTAAATAGAGTTCACCCTGCAGTTGATCATAAAAATGGCAGGTAGGTTTCCCCTGGTTTTGTAAATTAATACGCAGCGCATTACCGTTGAAGGGGAGCTGTTTATCCCGGCAACAGCCCAAATAGAGGCCACCTTGCAGTTTGATTTTTTTGCGCGTGCATGCGCAGCCATAACAGAGTTTTTGCGCGGCCAGTTGAGCGAGTACTTTCTCATAGGCTTGGCTTCGCTTACTTTGATAGATAACCTCACCATCCCAATTTAACCCATACGCCATTAAGGTTTGCAGGATATCTGCTGCTGCGCCAGCGACTTCGCGCGGGGGATCAAGATCATCAATACGAACTTGCCAAGAACCCTGCATAGATTTAGCTTGCAGATAGCTGCCCAAAGCTGCCACCAATGAACCAAAGTGCAGCTGCCCAGAAGGGGAAGGCGCGAAGCGGCCTCGATAAGCTGTTTTTAGCGCGGCAGGTAAATTAGGCAAGAGCATTGGCTCCCTAAACAAAAACGGTTAGCACAAGGCTAACCGTTATTTTTAGAAAAAGAGATAAATTAACCAATAATTTGTTTCTCTTTAATTTCTGCTAGTGTTTTACAATCGATACATAGATCTGCAGTAGGGCGCGCTTCTAAACGACGAACACCAATTTCTACGCCGCAAGACTCACAGAAACCAAAATCATCTTCTTCAATCTTTTTCAATGTTTTCGATATTTTTTTAATTAAACGACGTTCACGATCACGTGCACGTAGCTCTAAGCTAAACTCTTCTTCTTGTGTTGCGCGGTCAACAGGATCGGGGAAATTAGCCGCTTCATCTTTCATATGATCAACTGTACGGTCAACTTCTTCACGTAACTGTGTACGCCATGCTTCAAGAATTTGCGTGAAGTGCTCTCGCTGTGCTTTATCCATGTACTCTTCGCCGGTTTTTTCTTGATACGGCTCCACTCCGGCAATGGCTAGAATACCCAATGTTTTTTTAGTATTATTGGTTGTCATAGAACTTTCCTTTAATTGATGCATGATTGACTGCGCGAATTTTCTTGCATCAATACAGTGACAAAATGAGATTAAAAATTTCCTAGAAATTAAGCAAAAATAGCAGTGCTTAATTTCGGCGGCTATCTATAGCAAGTAAATGCAGTGCAGTCAAATAGGATGTTTTAATTTATGATATTATAGTTGTTTTTTTGCAGAGGATCGCAACTATTGTACTTCTCCTGCAGACAATATTATTAGATCCCTCTATTTATGTGAATCCCCATTCAGAGGCCTGCTTGGAAAACTATGCAGGCAAGTTTACGTCCGTCGATAACGTGGCGCTGGATTTTCAGTTATAATCTGCGCTATTTATCATTACCGCTTCTATTTAGGTTATTTTATACGTGCTTCCTATCCATGCTTTTATTCCGAAAATACAAGAGATACTGAGTCAATCTCAGGCATTAGTGCTGCAAGCTGAGCCGGGAGCGGGTAAATCGACCGTAGTTCCGTTAAGTCTGCTTGATGCGCCTTTTTTAAAGGGTAAAAAGATTATTTTACTGGAGCCGCGGCGAGTTGCGGTTAAATCGATCGCCTTTTATCTGGCCAAACTTTTAGGTGAAAAAGTGGGGCAGCGTATTGGTTACCAAATTCGCAATGAGCGCAAAATTTCTAACGATACCGTACTTGAAATTGTCACTGAAGGGATATTAACCCGCCGTCTGCAAAATGATCCTGAATTGAGTGAGGTTGGATTGATTATTTTCGATGAATTTCATGAACGCTCGATTCATGCTGATTTAGCCTTAATGCTCGCGGTGGAAGTACAACAAGCATTTCGGGATGACTTGAAGTTATTGATTATGTCCGCCACTATTGATACCAATCTGATTGCAAATTACTTGAGCCATGCGCCCGTACTCAAATGTCCGGGACGAACTTATCCCGTTGACATTGAATACATAAATAACTCGCAAAGATATCTTGATCAGCAAGTTATGGATGCGCTGAATGTGGCGTTAAACGACAGCAGCGAAGGGGATCTTCTGGTTTTTTTGCCCGGGCAAGGCGATATAAAAAAATGTATTGCATTATCTCAAGCGCAATATGGCTCACGTTTTAATCTGCTTCCTTTATATGGCGGCTTGCCTCTGGCGCAGCAGGAGTTGGTGCTGAGCAAAAATTCAGAGGGTAAACGCAGAGTTATCTTTTCCACCAATATTGCGGAAACCAGTTTAACCATTGAGGGGATCAGTACAGTTATCGATTCCGGGTTAGAAAAGGTATTAAGCTATGATGTTAAAAGCGGCTTGTCTCGTTTAGAAACAACTTATATATCCAAAGCCTCGGCGACACAGCGTGCTGGGCGAGCAGGGCGGTTACAAAGTGGCCGTTGCATTCGCTTATACAGCGAAGCGAAACACAACGGGTTTAATGAATTTCAGGCAGAAGAGATAACCAATACAGACTTAACAAGTTTAGTATTGGATCTGGCGGCTTGGGGAATTACAAAGTTTGAGGATGCTAACTGGCTAACGCCGCCACCTAAACATCACTTTGATGTGGCCTGTTCCCTTAATGGCTCATTAGGTTTAATGGATGTTAATAACAAAATAAGCAAGCTGGGAGCGAGATCGCTAAAAATGGGCCTTGAGCCAAGGCTTGCCAGTATGTTGCTGCACTGTGAATCCGCATTAGAAAAAAGAATCGCCTCTGTCTTGGCGGCACTGCTTGGTGAACGTGATATTTTATTCAACGCGCAGAGCGCTGATATTATTGAGCGCGTTATTTTGTTTAATGATTATCTGGCAGATAGAAGGGCCGTAAAGGCAGCGCAGAGAGTGAATGTCGGCACCTTAGAGCAAGTGATCACCCTGGCTAAATCTTTTGCCAAATCACTGGGCTTGCCGACGCTGAATGAGCCTATCAGTTTGTCGGACTTAAACCATTATGCGGGCGCCTTATTACTGACGGCCTACCCGGATCGTTTAGCCAAAATACGCAGTGCGCAAAGCAACCGCTATCTGCTTGCCAACGGACGAGGTGTCACGCTTAGAGAGTTCGACGCTGTGCAGGGGGAACCCTGGCTTGTCGTCTGTGATTGCGATGGGAAAAACAGAGACGGTAACATCTACAGCTGTGTAAGCGTTTCAATGATGCAGATTAAAGCGGTATTGGCTGAGCAGTTAGAGGATCTAACTTATTACTCTTTGGATAATAAAAAAGAAAAAGTCATTGGCCGGCAGCAGTTAACCTACCGGTCGCTGGTGTTGGAAGAAAAAACAGTAAGCGCTATTCCTGATAATGAATTTGCTAAATGTGTTGCCGACATCCTTAAGCAGGAAGGATTATCATTTCTTAACTGGACGAAAAAGTGCGCGTCATGGTTGGCGAGAGCGAAATGGCTAGGCGCTGTAATGGATGGCTTTCCACAAATAAGCGAGGCTTATTTAATCAGCCAGTTAGATAACTGGTTATTGCCCTACATAAGCCATATAAAAACCATCAAGCAGCTTAGAAAAATGAATATCACTGATTTGTTGATGGCGACCTTAACTTGGCAGGAAAGCCAAACTTTAGCGCGTCAAGCGCCCGAGGTTTATCTGGCACCGAGCGGAAAATCAATGGCAATTCGTTATGATGAAAATCAAGGGCCGACTGTCGCTATTATTTTGCAGGAGATGTTTGGCCAGTTAGACTCACCGATGCTGGCGAACAATACTATTCCGATCCGTTTTGAACTGCTTTCACCTGCGCGCAGGCCCATTCAAACGACCAGTGATTTAGCCAATTTTTGGCGCACTTCCTACTTTGATGTCGCCAAAGAGATGCGCGGCAGATATCCCAAACATCGCTGGCCGGAAGCGCCGCTTGAAGAGCTGCCCGGACGCTCGATTAAAAACAGAAAATAGCATCAACCGTACCTGAAATTGTGAACCCGCTTGGCTTTTTTACATTATGATTAAGATCAACTACAGTGTATAAATTATTGATAGTGAGGAAAAAAGATGGCAAACGAATATGTTCCAGCAAAAGTGTGGACCCAGAATCATGAAAATGGTGGTCAGTGGGCAAGTATTAATCGCCCTGATTCAGGCGCAAGGCACAAACAGGATTTGCCTGTGGGCAAGCATTCGTTGCAATTGTATTCCATGGGCACGCCCAATGGTCAAAAAGTGACAATTATGCTCGAAGAACTATTGCTGCTTGGTATTAGCGAGGCTGAATATGATGCGCACTTGATCCAAATTGGTGAAGGCCAACAGTTC
>NZ_JBLIEK010000093.1:0-14739 GCF_047632995.1 Psychromonas sp. | reverse complement strand
ACCAAAGGTTTATCAAAATACTTCAGAACATAGTCATAAGGTTAGGGGGAAAATTGATCTTAATGCTTACCTAAGAAAGAGCATTCCTTTTTCTGGAAAGCTAACCTCAACACTTCGTGAGCAAGCTTATGTGCAGGAGATCGTTGATGTATTGTTTCTTGCTTGCACTATATTGGAAAGAAATTTTGGTAAAGAGGTACATCGAAAGGTCTTGGGTACATTACAACTGTTGAAGCAACACTATTCAGGAAATTATCCAAGCCATAAAGTAATAGAAGAAACGAAGAGTCATGTCTCTTTACAGAACCCAGTATTTTCTGGGTTTAAGAGAGTCATTGAGTATGCTCAAATAATTATTAAAGATCGGGACTTGCTCTCTTCGAATATAAATAAAAGTCTAAAAACACAGGGGTATCTATTTGATATCTCCCAGCTGTTTGAAGTTTACCTTCAAAAAATGCTGAGCCGATATTTTGTGGATTGGTATGTGACAGGGCAGGAAGAGTTAACAGTATATTCGAACCAATTTTATCGCCGTAAAATGTTTCCTGACTTGGTGTTAAAACATAAAGAAACTGGCAAGGTTATCGTATTCGATGCCAAGTTTAAAACCATGAACTTTACAAAGAAGGATTTAGATCGAGAAGATTTTTATCAAATCCATTCTTATATTCAATATTACTCACCTAACCTTATTTTTGGTGGGTTGATTTACCCATTATCCAAAGAGCACGATGGTAATTTATCTTACGCTAAGAGCTTATTTGAAAATGAGGCTAACGATGCTGGTTTTATTGTTGATGGTATTTATGTAAATGAAAATATGCCTGAGCAAAAAATCATTGGAAGCGAGCAGCGATTTTTGGCGCGACTTGAGCAGTTCATAATAAATTGCGGATAAGGCCTGAACTAGCACTTATGCGCGTGGGTTAATTGATCATAACCCACTCAATAAACTTAATGTTGCCATTGACCTTTAATGATAGTTGTTATCGTCTGCGGCGGTTAATTAGCAATTTTTAGGGCTTTTAAGCCAGTAATAGAGTTGGATCCTTTAGATGCCTCTTCAATATGATCACTCCACCAGCTCATCACTACTTTACGGCGTTCAAGGTAATCAGTGCGATTGTAAGCGCTTCTTACTTTATCTTTGTCTACATGTGACAGGGCGGCTTCAATAACGTCTACATCGAAGCTTTGCTCGTTTAATGTTGTACTTGCTAGTGCACGTAAGCCATGTGATGTTTGACGCCCTTTAAAGCCCATTCGTTGTAATGCTTTGTTTGCTGTTTCTTTATTAATGTGTTTTTTATTGGTTTTGTCAGCAGGGAAAATATATTCACTGTCACCTGTGATTGCATCAATTGTCTCTAACAGTGCAAGTGTTTGTGCTGTTAGAGGAACTGTATGCGGCCTGCCTTTTTTCATGCGATCGGCTGGAATGTTCCAAAGCTGTTTATCTCTATCAATTTCATCCCAACGTGCACCTGCTGTTTCAGACGGGCGGGTCATGGTGTGAAGCTGCCATTCAATCAAGCAGCGAGTGATAAGCTTTATACTCGCGTAGTTAAGGGCTGTTAATAGCTCTGGCAGCTCTTCTGGTTTTAACGAAGCTTGATTGGTTACTTGAGCGGTTGCAAATGCTTTACCGATACCAGCAAGTTTGTTGTGCTCGATAATTCCGGTGTTAACTGCAAAGGTCATTATCTCATTAATGTTACGACAAAGCCTGCCAACAGTTTCCAGTTTTCCTTGGTTGGCAACTGGTTGGAGGATTTTGATAGCTTGTGGTGCTGAGATTTCACTCAGAGGATATTTTCCAAGGTGAGTTAACAAATATTTATCTAATCGTTGCTTGAGTTTACTAGCTGTTAAATCTTTAATACTGGTTTTTTTAACGGCAAACCAATCATCAAACACAGCTTGCAACGTATTGCTGAGTTCTGCTTGTTTAGCGATTAAGGCCACATCACGATGTTCTTTGGGATCGATACCTTCAGCTAGCAATTCTCTTGCTTCAATTGCTTTAGTTCTAGCTTTTGCTAATGAAAGATCGGGGTATTTACCAAGGCTAAGGTTTGCCCGTTTACGAGTGATTGGGCGGTAATAGTTAAATAACCATAGTTTAGAACCAGTTGGTTTTATACGAAGCGCTAAACCATCACCATCGAGTAAGCTATATTCTTTTACTTTTGGTTTCGCTTTCTGAATTTGGGTTGCTGTAAGTGGGGTTGTTTTAATCGCCATGGTAACATCGCCTTAGTAACATTTTGCTAGTGTTACCATCAGTGTTACCTAAAACCGTAGATTCTGCAAGACGGTTATAGACGCCATAGGACTATAAAAAATGAATAAGCGTTGATCTTAGAGCGTTTGTTTGGGGTTTGTGGACTTCTGGAGACGTTCTGAAACAAGATTTTGGTGCTCGCTACTGGACTCGAACCAGTGACCCACGCCATGTCATGGCGGTACTCTACCAACTGAGCTAAGCGAGCATTTAGTTGGTTGCTATGTAAGCGAGGTGATTTTGCGTGATCGCTATGAAACTGTCAACTATTCTTTTAAGGTTCTGGTTTGTTTGATGTTTTTTTGTGCGTTTCAAAACAAAAAAGGATATCTAAAGCACATTGAATGTTGTTTTTTTAATACGCTGCTTAAATCTCATCATCATCTACGCTCTCGCTCTTTTCTTTTTCTTTGTTGCTTTCCAGAAGCTTATCAATTGATTCGCTGCTTTTTTCCCACACTTCGCTGCTTTTTTCTTTAACGTTACCCCAAATCTCTTTCGAGTTTTCTTTAGTCGAATCCCACGTTTTTTTTACTTTTTCTTGGCTGCTGCCCCATAATTCAGCCGTCGTTTCTTTACTGGCATCCCAAACATCTTCACCTGCTTTTTTGCTTTGCAGCCATGCCTGCTTGGTTGAGTCTTTGGCTTCGGCCCATTCCTTTTTCGAGGCTTGTTCTGGTGAGGTCGCTTCTTGACGTTGTTTTTCCTGTGGCTGGGATTGCGCCTCTTTATTTGCCGTGTCGCATGCCGAAATTGCGAGCAATAATGTGGCTGTTAATAAAACGCTGATCTGTGTTTTCATTTGATACGCTCCAAGATAAAAAGCGAAGTTGAAGGATAGACAACGTATCTATCCGCCATTTATTAATCCAAGATATGTATTATTATAGATCCAAACAACGTGAATATGCTGACACAGCATATTCATATTGTTTGGGGCTACTGCCAACAGAAGGAGCTACGGAGCAACATCTGAGCAGTAGAGTGGCAAGGTGATGATTCAGTTGAGTTTTGATAAATAATGAGGATTAAACCGCTATTTTTATATTTTTTAATCTCCTTATATCATCAACAAAAACATTGTCATTGAAGAATTCGGCTTCGGCGTGGGAAAACAGGTAACCTTGAACAAAGTCTGCGCCAGAGCTTACTGCAATATCAAATTGCTCCGGTGTTTCTACCCCTTCAAAAATCAGCTCGGTTCCTCGTTTTTTGGCGAAACTGGCAATAACTTGAATAAAATCCAGTGCATAACTGCTTATTAAGGAATGCTGGAATAGATTCATATCTAACTTGATGATATCTGGCTCTATTGCGATTAAACGATCAATTTGTGAAAATCCGCTACCAAAATCATCAATTGCTACCTTCATGCCCATCTCTCGATATGAGTGCACAAAATGTTGGATCATCTCTTTGTTGCCGTCATATTCGGTTAATTCGATAACAATACGACGCGGATCTATACCACAGTCTCGGAGCATACTTAACGTGGGGACTTCATGCATTTTCTGTTTTGAGTTCCGGGCATGTCTGTTAAACCAAGACGGGGAAATATTAATGGTCAGCTGCGCATTGCCTTTATAATCCCTGTATTTTTGAAAGGCTTTATTTCTGACCTGATTATCTAAATTTATGATTTTATCCATTGATAAATTCGGGGACGAAAAAATGGCGCCTGCTGAAACAAAATCGCCAGAGATGGTTTGTTTTCTGGCCAGTACTTCGTTATAGGCTATCAGTCCACTTTCCACGTTAATGATCGGCTGAAAGAATGGCGCTAATTCAATCTTCATCTATTTTCCTTTTAGTTTTTGGATTTATTCGCTTTATTAATTACTTGGTGCTCTGAATAACAGCTTAATAAGCAATATGCATATCATTAGCAAGAACCGGGCCTGTTTGTAAGTAGCTGAAACAAGGGGTTTTATTTTTAAATTTGGCCGGTTTTACTATGGGAGTTCATCATAATGGTGCGCATCAACAGACTGACGTTCTTTTTTAGTGCGTAACTAATTGCAGATGATTGCCAACAAACAGGTGTTAGTTGCTGATTTACAAGCGTTTAGCTAGAAACTTTAAAAGTAAGCGCTTGAAATAATAAACACAATACACTACTGTGTATAAAAACAGTCGGAGTGGTGTCTAATGAAACTTTATATTGCTGAAAAACCAAGCCTTGCCCGTGCCATTGCTGATGCATTGCCGAAACCGCACCGTAAAGCGGATGGCTGTATTCATGTTGGTAATGGTGATGTGGTTAGTTGGTGTATTGGTCATCTGTTAACTCAGGTTGATCCTGAGGCTTATGATCCGCAATATAAGAAGTGGAAATTTGACCATCTGCCGATTATTCCTGATAAATGGAAATTAAAATCAACGCCGCGCACCAGTAAGCAACTGAGTATATTAAAAAAACTGATAAAACAGGCAGATTCTCTAGTGCATGTTGGGGATCCGGACAGAGAAGGGCAGTTACTGGTGGATGAGGTGATCCATTTTAGTGGCGTGAAAGGAGATAAGTTAAAAAATACGCAGCGTTGCCTGGTCAGTGATTTAACTGTCAATGCGGTAAAACGTTCACTGCAGCAGTTACGCTCGAATCAAGAGTTTGTTGCGTTATCCACCTCTGCGCTGGCGAGAACGCGTGCTGATTGGTTGTATGGCCTGAATTTAACCCGCGTTTATACACTGCAGGCACAAAAATCGGGTTATAAAGGTGTTATCTCGGTTGGACGGGTGCAAACGCCGTTATTAGGGCTAGTGGCAAGGCGCGATCAACAGATTGAGCAGTTTGTCAGTAAACCTTTTTATGAAGTTGAGGCGTCGCTGCAAACACAAAACGGTGCAGTTGAGTCATTTATTGCAAAATGGAAACCCAGCGCCGCGTGTGCAAAATATCAAGACGAAGAGGGGCGTGTCGTCGTTAAAGCGCTGGCAGAAAATGTCGCGGCGAGGATCACCAATCAACCCGCTCTGGTGAAACGTTTTGTTGCTAAAGATAAAAAACAGATTTCGCCTTTGCCTTATAATTTATCATCGCTGCAAATTGATGCGGCCAAACGTTATAGTTATACAGCCCAGCAGGTATTAGATATTTGTCAGGTTTTGTATGAACGGTATAAGTTGATAACTTATCCACGCTCTGATTCTCGTTATTTACCAAAAAATCATCATGCACAAGTAAAATCGGTCACGCAGGCGATTGCGAAGAATGAATCATCACTACAACAAGCTGTGGATAACGCAGATTTGTCGATTAAAGGGCGCGCCTGGAATGATAAAAAAGTCGATGCCCATCATGCGATTATTCCCACCGATATTCATAAATCATTAAGCAGTTTAGATAGCGCATCGCAGAATATTTACGGATTGATTGCCAGACAATATTTGTGTCAATTTTATCCTGATTATTGTTATGCGGAATGTGTGGCTGAAATTGAGATAAACGGTGGATTATTTATCAGTAAAGCGAAGGCCAAGCTCAGTGATGGTTGGAAAATATTATTTGATAAACAGGAAAAAGACACGTTTCTTCCCAAGTTGCAGACAGGGCAAACACTGTTTTGCAGTAAAGGGGAGGTTAACGAAAAAAACACCCAGCCGCCTGCCTATTTTACCGATGCAACCTTGCTCGCTGCGATGAGCAATATCGCCCGTTATGTTAAAGATGCGCAACTGAAAACCATCCTTAAGGAAACCGACGGGCTGGGCACTGAAGCCACCCGAGCGGGTATTATTGAGCTGTTGTTTAAACGCCAGTTCCTGCAGCGTAAAGGTAAGCTTATCACGGCAACTGATACGGGCAGAAAGCTGATTGAAAGTTTACCTGAGATGTTGACACTGCCGGATATGACTGCGCAGTGGGAGATGCAGCTTAATGCTATCAGTGAAAAAGAGCAAAGTTATCAGGGGTTTGTTTTGCCGCTGCAAAATCAGCTCAAAGCTATTATTGAGAAGGCGATAGCAGATGGGCCGCAAGCGTTAACAAATTTACCTGCAAGCGTGAATCTGTTTAAGAAAAAACAGACAAAAAGACGATCTTACGTTAAAAAATAGCGCTAACTTTTTTGACCATCATAGAAATCGTATTAAGCAACTACGGAACTACCTATGGCTTACAATGACGGATTTCAGCGCACAGTAATTAACTTTGTAGTGTTCTGTAAAAGCTCTCCTTCTTGTGTGCCGTCTCCTGTCTTTTCTTCAATCTATCTATTCTTACATACCATGTCAGATACATCCTCGACATTGACCGCTCATTATTTTTGTTTATATGGTTGGTTTGTTTATGATAAAAGATGTAAAAATAATAATATCAAGTTGCTGTGATAATAATAAAAAATGCGATATGAGCATTAACTTAAATAGATTTGTGAGTTATGAAACGTTGATAATAGCAGTGGTCTAACGTAGTATTTTTGAAATATATGAGGCCCTCGCCAACATAACAATAAAAAGTATATAACTATGAAACCATTATTTTGCGATGTACTTGCCAAGCAGTTTAATTCGCCTGCGTATCAATTACAGGAAAAAATAGGTGAAGGCGGTTTTGGCTATGTTTATCGTGCTACACAGATTAGTACAGGGCAGAGTGTCGCTATTAAGTTTTTATCCATTAGTCCTGAATTTGATGATGCAAAAAAGGCCCGTTATATTGAACGCTTTGAGCGTGAAACCATACTGGGTAGCCGTTTACAACACCCCAATATTGTTCGTTTATTAGATAAAGGCAGTTGTGAGGATCTGCTTTATGCGGTGTTTGAATATGTTGATGGTAAAACCTTAAAACAGACATTGGCGGAATCGGGATCGTTAGCTCCTATTGCTGCTGCGGAGGTGATGACGCAAGTCTTAGATGCATTAGCCCATGCCCATCAGCAAGGTGTTATCCATCGAGATATTAAGCCTGCTAATATTATGCTTATCAAACAGGGCACTAGAACGCATGCTAAGGTATTAGATTTTGGTATTGGCACCTTGGTGAGTGAAGCCCGTCTGCAAGATTATAAAAGTATTACTCTGACCCAAGAAACCTTAGGCACGCCTTCTTATAGCGCGCCGGAACAGCTTAGAGGCGAGCCGCCCACATTAACAACCGATCTTTATGTTTGGGGGCTGGTTTTTATTGAATGTCTAACCGGGCAACCGGCAATGTCGGGCGGCAGTCTGGCCTCGGTGTTCCATAAACAACTCAGTCAATCGAATGTACCTCTGCCTGCGGCTATAGTAGGCCATCCTATTTCAGCCTTGTTACGGCGCGTACTGCACAAAAAATCCCATGAGCGCAGTGTTAATGCGCAAGCATTATATGACGAGCTAGTGCAGATTAACTTTTCCAATCTTGTTGGCGATATGAGATCTACAACAAAGGTAAAAATACGCCACGATATCACCCTGTCAAATGCCGGTATTGATGAAACTATTATTAGTAATAAAGCGGCGTACTACACGGAATTAATCGAGCGTAAACAGATAACAGCGCTCTGTATTAACTTATCAGTGCATGCTGTTGCAGATGAAATTATTGACCACGAAGTCGTAGATACGCTACACAGGGATCAGAAAAATCAGTGCTTGGATATGGTAATTCGCTATGGCGCACATCATGTCGGCACCCTTGGCGATACCATGTTATTCTATTTTGGTTATCCGGTCGCCAGCGATAATGATAGTCGGCTGTGCGCCCGCAGCGCACTGGATATTATCAGCAGTTTATATAAACGTAATGCGCTACTTAAAAACAGCCAAGGGATAGAACTGGATGTTCGCATCGGGATCCATACTGGTTTAATGACCTGTTATGCAGATGCAACACCGCAGGGCAATACCGCAAATATCGCTATGCAACTTGCACGTTTGGCATGCAAGGATAAGATACTTTGTTCCGATATCAGTCAAAAAAAATTACAAACATATATAGAATTTGAACCTGCGCAGAGCTGTGTACTGGGTGTGAATAAAACCACAAGTGCACTGTTTAATTTGACGGCGGAGCGACATGTAGAAGCTTTTGGTTTCTTGCGCAGCACACAAAGTAATTATGCCTTTATCGGGCGCGAACAGGAACTTAAGCAGCTAACTGCACTGCTCAATAACAGAGAGTCAGAGGGCGAGTCGATAAGTAAACTGGCCCATGTTTATGGTGAGGCGGGAATCGGCAAGTCTCGTTTGCTGTTTGAACTTAGAAACAGTGCACCGCTGATGCTTCATCATGTGGCGCAGTGCCTGCCGGAACATCAAAATAACGCTCTATATCCCATTTTAAATGTCATTAAATACAAATATTCGCTAGATGCATTGTCTCCAGCGGCTGCGCTGCAGAAACTTCGCGATGAGATTGTGACGTTAGCTCAAGTAGAAGAGCAGGATGCTATTCCCGTGCTCTGCTCCTGGCTAGGGTTACCGCTTCCACAAGATATGCCCACTCTGGCACTCAGTCCTGATAAACAAAAGCAGGTTTTATTTTCAACCTTAATTACGCTTCTGGTTTGTCAAGATACATTGATGGCGCAGCAAGCCAATCTGTTTATATTTGAAGATATGCACTGGGCTGACCCAACCAGTATTGAGTTTATCGCCTGTCTGAGCTCGGATAAACGTTTTACTGCCTCAAAGCATCTCTTTATCAGCACCTCACGCAAGCCATTACCCGAGTCGCTGCACGAATCTGGATTTGAGTTGCTTGAGTTAGTTAAGTTGACCAATAAAAACACCCGCGAGTTTGTGCGTCTGTTGTTTGATAAAGAGAACGTCTCCGCCAATTTACTTGATATTGTGGTCAGTCGCAGTGATGGTATTCCGCTGTTTATTGAAGAGCTGGTTAATATGCTTAAACAGAAGGGGTTAGTGCACAAGTTAAACGGCCTGTTCGACTTCACCAGCCCGGATAAACAGGACGAAGTGCCGAGCAGTTTACGTGACTCCCTGCAGCAAAAACTCGATACACTTGTCCATGCTAAAGAAACCGTTCAGTTGGCTGCCACTATCGGCCGAGAATTTGATTATGATCTACTGGTGGCCGCTTCCAGACACAATGAAGCACAGGTGCAAAACGATCTGAATGAGCTGATCGATGCAGGGCTGATTTATCAACTGCGCAAAGTTTCTGGTGACAGCTATCTCTTTAAGCATGCATTGGTAAGGGATGCGGCTTATGAGGGAATAAGTACCCAAGCGCTTAAACATTCACATCTTCAAATTGCTGATTCATTGGAGAAATTTTTCCCTGAAATTACAGAGAAAGAGCCGGCAATTGTAGCGCAACATTTTGCATCGGCAGAAAACTTTTTGGACGCAGTTAATTATGGTATTCGTGCTGCCAAACAATCTTTGCAGGGAGCTGCATTTTCTGAAACAGTATCTCAAGCTAAGCAGGTGGAATTATGGAATACAAATCTAGGTGAAGAGGAGCAGATTGACACTAAACTTGAATTGAATAAGATTCTAACAACTGTGAGTATGCATACTGATGGTTGGGCATCTGATCAGATTAAAGAGTATACAAGGCAATCCATTGAGTTATTAAATTCGAAGCGGGGCTATGAGAAAAAAGAGCTTATTAAATACTTGTGGTGGAAGATTATGCAGAGTCTTGTTGCAGGAGAGCGCGCTCTTTTAGCTGAAGTTGTACAAGAAATTGAGGAATTATTAGACATAGCAAGTGCATCTGATAAGTCTGCAATTTTAAGTATTATTGGGTATTACTATTACACAGAAGGAAATTGTCAAAAGGGAAGGGAATTTCTTGAATTAGCAGTTAATTATCAATTAGAGGTAGATCAAGACAGCGAACATTTTAAGATTTATGGTTGGCATAGTTCTGTTTTTGCTTTAGCCAGTTTAGCTCGAGTCTGCTGGGATATGGGGGATACTGATTTGGCTCTCAAGTATGTGGAAAAAGCGGTTAACAGAGCGAGAGATGCCGATGATATTGGCACTTTGGGTATAACATTAATGTATGCAAGTATTGTCCATCAATACAACAACGATAAAGCTTCATGTCTAAATACTTCAGAAGAGTTATTAACCCTGTCAAAAGAACATGATCTTCCCGTCTTTGACGCTTATGGCCGCTTAACATTTTCATGGGCTACTGATGACGATAGCAAACAACAGCAGTCATTGGAGTTGCTGAAAAATTATGGTTCTAGGCATGCAGTGGCTTATTTTTCTTCATTAATAGCTGATATCTATATATCATCTGGTGCAATTAAAAAAGCCATTGAACGTTTTGATGAATGCATCGATTTATGTCAAACCATAGGCGAACACTATTACGAAGCGCAGCTGTATCATCGCAGAGCCCTATGCCGTGTTAATTATTTACCAGACCAAAGAGAATTAGCAAAAAAAGATTTTCAACAAGCTCTAATGCAAGCTGAAAAAGTAGGTGCTTCTTATGTGGTTGAAAAAGTAAAGCACGATCTATCGACTATTTTCAATGATAATTAAGGAAAAAACATGACTAGAGATAGAATCGAATCAGAAGTACCAAGTTCAGTTGCAGACAGAATGATCAATTTAAGGCTGCTACATTTACGAGAATGTGCAGAAATTTGGTCTGAAAGTGAAAGTATCGAAGACTTTATTAATGTATGTAATGAGAAAAAAATAGATTTTCGCTGGCAGGATCCATTAGATGAAACATTGTTTGCTTTAAAGTTTAAAGACAAAAGTTGGGTAAAATATTTAAAAGCTTTTGGTCCCAGAATAGCAGAAGCTCCAGTAAAAGAGGGGAATCCATATTTATTCTGGTACGAAGGTATTCCTCCGTTTTATAATCCTTCAACTAGCTCAATGATGTTACAACCCTTTATTAATAACCGCATTATTATTAAGGTGCCTAAAAAGCAAAGGGTGAAATATATAGAGAATGATCTAATCGTAGAAAGTAAAGAGTATTTAACTGGATTTCAGCAGGCTATTGCTCTTACTAGTTTTGCTGCTGATGACCCTGCTGTATTCTCTGCCAAGCAGAAATCCAATCAAAATCTCACCTATAAATCGGGTACAGAGACTATGTGTACTCTGGATTTATGTGAAAAAGAATACAACATTAATACAGGCCTCTTTGTTGCCGATTCTGGTAGATATAGCGTTTATTTTTCTTCTGCTTATAAAGAATATCGGAAATTATTCGATCTACCGCCTATTGTTCCGCGTGATCCTACGCAATTAATCGCTGAGATACTTGCGCCAGAACAACCGAAAAAATCATTTAATTTAGATAATGATAGTTCTGGTTTATATTTTTCAATCAGTGCTGGTATTCGGAATTTACTAACAACAATGTGGACAGAAGATTCTATTTGGGATTTAGTTATTACTTCAAAAGAATTCTTTGATCAACATAAACCGGGTCAAACAGTTAAATTAATTAATGAACTGCTTGATACGACCTATCCACTGCATTTTGATTTAGTGCTCATGGAAGATGAACATGCTCATTATATCCTTGATAAAAACACAGGAAAAGGATCTTGGAAGTGGATATATGATGATGAATTTGTGAGCAAATTTCAGGAGGGTAGTGATATTAAGGCTGGAGTACCATATTCAATTTCAAAACTCCCCTTACAAATTATTGAGTATACAATACCTACACCGCCTCAAAATGAAGGCATGGCTCCGATAGCATTAATGAATTACGATGTGGATGATTATGGAATGCCTTTCACTTGTTGATTCTGTAATTTGATCATGTTTCTGTAGCCCTGCTCTAGGGCTCCAGAAATTCAATAGCACTACGTTTATTTATATTTTAATAGTTTGTATATTGGCGAACTAAATCAACATCTCTTATTAATAACAAATATAAAAATCCAAAACTTTCAAATAGGTGACAGTAATTGATTATTTTTGAACAATATTATGAATGGCATCCCAAATACTCAATTAGCTCTCTTTATAATAATTACGTTCGTGTATTAGCCGATTTTAATCATAACATTTTGAATATTTCATCTCTCGTATCTTTAAATGAAGTACTGATTCATTCTAAAACATTGGATGAATTAAGTGGGACATTTCCGATAAATGTTATTTTACAGCTGCATCAACAGCTACAAACATTATTAAACGCCGGATATATTCGTGTACGAGATAATAGTGCCAATGCGGTTATTTATCAGATCCCCGATTTTTCCCAAAAAGCATTACAAATAGTCAATAATGATCAATCACATGAAATAACAGTACTGTCTCAATGTGCTTTTTTAGATCCTCTTTTTAACCAATTTAGCCAACTTGATATCACTAACAAATGTCATTTAGTGGTAGTTGATGATTATCTTGATCCTCGCTTAGAAGTAATTAACCAAAATTATCAAGACAGTAAAGAAGATTGGCTTTTAATTAAAGTGACTGGTGAGCAAGCTTTTATAGGACCACTCTTTAGTGCGGTAAATGATACGGCTTGTTGGCAATGTTTAAATCATCGTATGCGTATTAATAATGGACTGCGATGGATAGAATATAATCATGACTTAGCTTCTTTGACGGAACAGATGCCACAAGAGACCCGTGATATGTTAATCAAGGCAGTTCCAATAAAGTATGATCCTAAACTGATTGATAAACATATCACTCTGTTAACAGCCAAATTACAACAACTGCTAACAGACAGACTTATAAATTGTTTTTTTGAAATAAATACTGAGCGTGCTCATCAAGATAGTCACCCTGTGATAAAACGCCCACAATGCCCATGTTGTGGCGATGAAAATTTATATAAACAGCAAAGCCGACGGCCAATCAATCTTCAACCTGCTAAAAAAATATTTAATATAGATGGCGGCGTTCGCTGTGTTACTCCAGAAGTGACATCTACTCTGCTTAAAACTGTGATAAGTCCCATTAGCGGATTATTGACTCACTTCAATACGGTATCTAAAACAGGTGAAAACCTAAACTTGATTTATCGCAGTGGATTTTTTCAAGTTCCCCGTTTAATCAACTCGTTTACTCATAAATTATCCAATGCTACTTTTTTATACACCAGCATGGGCAAAGGTATTGCTGCGGAGCAGTCACAGGCCAGTGCATTAAGTGAAGGTATAGAACGTCTTGCATCGCAATATCAAGGCGATGAAGTTGTCTTTTTCTCAACACCTGCCAAGAATAATCCTGATTATATATTGCCGCAGCAGTTGAGCCCTTTTACGGACAGACAATACGAAAATTTTAAAACAGAGCAAAATGCAGAATATCAGTTGTATGCAGCAGAAAAATACAATGCAAATACGCCTTTGCATTGGACTCCTGTCTGGTCATTAACAGGTAATAAACAATGTTTTGTTCCTTTGAGTTATTGTTACGCACATACCCCATTTAACGATCATAAATTCAGTCGTTTTTATCATAATGGGGGAGCTGCTGGAAATACGTTAGAAGAAGCCATTTTACAAGGATTTTTAGAGGTTGTAGAGAGAGATGCTATTGCTATTTGGTGGTATAACAAATTGCAAAGGCCGAGTGTTGATTATGCAAATATGAGTGATCAACTGCTCAGTCAGTTAGAACATACGTTAGGTGACGATTGGCAATATTGGGCAATCGATTTAACCACTGATTTTAATATCCCGACGATCGCTGCCATCAGTCAGCATAAATCAGAAGATAAAATTTGTTTCGGTTTTGGCTGTCATTTAAATCCGCTTATCGCTTGTCAGCGCGCATTCACGGAACTGTGCCAAATTACTGAAATAAGAAACAACAATACAGCGCCGTTTGATTTTGACCTAATTAAGCAAGACAACTACCTAGCTGCAAGCAACAAACCCGCCATAAAACTCAACGAGTATGATGTAGAAATTCATGACGATATATTGGATGATATTGATTTATGTATTGAAAGGGCGTCTCATTTAGGGCTTGAAACCTTAGTTTTGGACTATACCCGCCCTGATATGATACTTAATACGGCTAAGGTGATTATTCCAGGTACTTGCCATCTATTCCCCTATTTTGCAGCCGATCGGCTTTATAATGTACCTGTAAAAATGGGCTGGCTTGAAAAGGCGAATATTGAGTCAGAGCTAAATCAGCAGGCGTTGTTGATTTAGTTAATTAAATCAATTTTACTTTGTAGTAACTGTATATTTTATATGGCTACGTCGCTAATAAAATAGCGGTTTTCGCTTTTCAGGAGCATTTGTGAAAAAAGTATTAAGCTGGCACCCAAAATTTAATGTATATCACCTGAAAAATAGCGATCTTTTACTGATTAGTGAGTCCGACAGCTTTTCGCTTGCCGATAACCGGTTCCCGCTCTTTAATCAGTTTGATGGACTGCAAACAACGGATCAGATTTTACAAAAAGCACAGTTGTCAGCTCAGGAGGGCGCGCGGTTTTTATACCAGTTAGCTGATTTTAAAAAACAGCAGTTGTTGGTGGATAAAAGTGATGATGAGTTAGGTGACTATATTAACCATTACGCAAGTCACAG
>NZ_JBLIEK010000092.1:0-14813 GCF_047632995.1 Psychromonas sp. | reverse complement strand
ATCTCTACATTAACGCCCTTTTCAGCCAAGACAATACGTGTTTGATGACTATATAGATCTGAAGCACCTGAAAAAAGTGTCATTACAGAACGTTTATTTGCGGCTACGGCCATGAAAATCCCCTGATATGTGAGTAAAATGTGTATGCTTAAAAACAAAAACGGCAATGGTGATAACTACCACCATTGCCGTTCATTAACAGCTAATATAAAAGTCGGCGATTAATGGATGTCGCGCCAGTATTCTTTTTTAAGTAAATAGCTAAGAATAAATAAGATGATTAAAAAACCTATGACCCAAACACCTAAACTTTGTCGTTCAAGTTTGTTAGGTTCACCGGAATATACGAGGAAGTTTACCAGATCTAACACCGCTTTGTCATACTCATCGGATGACATTTCACCTTCTCCGTTACTTTCTAGCGCAACAATTTTTTTATGCTCAACGCCATCAACCAATATCGTTTCATAAATAGGTGTCGGGATCCCTTGTAACTCTTCAAGAACATGCGGCATGGCAACATCAGGAAACACCAGATTATTAACAGAAAATGGGCGCGTTTCATCTTTATAAAAAGAGCGTAAATAAGTATAAATCCAATCCGCACCACGCAAACGCGCTTCCAAGGTTAAATCCGGGGGCGTATTACCAAACCATTTTGCCCCCTCTTTTGTATCCATGCTATTAACCATCAGTTCACCGATTTTACTATTAGTAAAAATAAGATTTTTTTTCATCAAATCGGCGGGGATATCCAAATCCGTAGCGACACGCTGGTAACGCTGGTAACCGGTTGAATGACAAGCAAAACAGTAATTAACAAATAGTTTTGCACCACGTTGTAGCGATGCTTTATCGCTTAAATCATAATCGGCTTTATCTAAATGTATATTGTCGGCCGATGCAAAAACCAGTGTTGGTAACAGTGCCACTAAGGCAATCATTAATTTTTTCATTTGAATGTTAACCTCGTTGGTAGTGGTTTCGTTTTTTCATTTTTGCTATACAGCCAAAGCGCAATAAAGAAAGAGAAGTAACCAATTGTGCCAACTTGTGCAATTGTCGTGAGTAACGGGGTTGCTGGCAACGCACCTAACACACCTAATGTAATAAAACAGATAATGAACTGGGTAATATTCAATTTGTGCTTCCAACTGCGGTAACGTATCGACTTAACGTTGCAGCGATCCAGCCAAGGCAAGAAGAACAGAATAACGATCGAGCCACCAAAGAAAACAACACCGATCAACTTATCAGGAATGGCACGTAAAATTGCATAGAATGGCGTGTAATACCAAACCGGGGCAATATGAGTGGGTGTTTTTAAACCATTGGCAGGTTCAAAATTCGGCGCTTCTAAGAAATAGCCGCCCCCCTCTGGCAAAAAGAAGATAATCGCACAAAAAATAATTAAGAATCCGGATACACCCATAATATCTTTGACAGTAAAGTAAGGATGGAATGGTATGGCATCAATAATATCTTTCTTACCACTGTACTGCTTATGGAAAGTAAATTTACCTTTTGCCTCGCTAGATGCGGTCCCTTTTTTCTGTTTTATTTCAATACCGTCAGGATTATTAGATCCAACTTCATGTAAGGCAACAATATGTAAAAATACTAAAACAACAATCGATAAGGGTAATGCAATAACATGCAATGCGAAGAATCGCGTTAATGTTGCGCCAGAGATAACATAATCACCACGGATCCACAGCGTCAAATCATCACCGATGATAGGAATGGCGCCGAACAGAGAGATTATTACCTGAGCCCCCCAGAACGACATTTGTCCCCAGGGAAGCAGGTAACCCATAAATGCTTCCGCCATTAAGGCAAGAAATATGAACATACCGAAAATCCAGATAAGCTCACGTGGTTTTTGGTAAGAGCCGTAAATCACGCCCCTGAACATATGCAGATAGATAACAACAAAGAATGCAGACGCGCCAGTTGAGTGCATATAACGTAATAACCAGCCGTAAGGAACATCACGCATAATATATTCTATTGATGCAAACGCGCCTTCCGCCGAGGGGTTATAATGCATGGTTAACCAAATACCGGTCAGAATTTGGTTAACTAAAACGAGCATCGCTAGTGAACCAAAAAAGTACCAAAAGTTAAAATTAACCGGTGTGGGATATTGCGCTAAATGTTTGTTCCATGTTTCCGTCATTGGAATACGTGCATCAATCCAATCTATAGTACCTACCGCCAATTTTTTAAGCATCAGACCTCTCCCTTATCTAAGCCGATCAAGATTTTTGTATCACTCACATAATGATGCGGTGGGATCACTAAGTTTAATGGTGCCGGTACATTTTGAAAAACACGTCCCGCCAGATCAAATTTAGAACCATGGCATGGACAGAAAAAACCAGATTCAACACCTTCAACTTGCTCAGTGAAAGAATCAGGCAGATAAGTGGGTGAACACCCTAAATGGGTACAGATACCGACAGCAACAAAAATTTCGGGTTTTAATGAACGCGCCGCATTAGTCGCATATTCTGGCTGTTGGGGCTCGTCTGAATTGGGATCGCGCAACTGGTCATTAAGTGTGGCTAATTCGTCAAGAATTTGTTGTGTGCGGGAGACAATCCAAACAGGTTTACCGCGCCATTCCACTCTAATCAGTTGACCCGGCTCAATTTTACTAATATCGATAGCAACCGGGGCTCCAGCCGCTTTTGCTTTTTCACTTGGGCTCCAAGATTTCACGAAAGGGACCGCAACGGCTGCGGCTCCAACTCCACCAACAACAGCTGTTGTTAATGTAAGAAACTTGCGGCGGCCAGAATTAACAGGCACATTGCTCATTTAACCATCTCCATTGTGAGCTACTAATACCAGTGGTATATAAAGCAGTCCATAAAACATAAAACTGGGGATGCACTTCAATCCGTTGAATTGACAACTTAGCTGGTGCATAAATTGCGTGAATTTTAAAGAAATAGGGTTAAATTTACAAGCTATTAACATTGTTTTTACGAAAGCAGTCTCAGAAAAGCACGCTTAATTACCAATGTCCCCATTTTCAGGGGATTGATGAGCAAATGAAATAGAAATCATCTCTATTTTTACTGTGTATCCATAATAGAGCTAGCGCCATTCTTTGCGATATCAGCAAGATCCTTGTCAATCCAAAAAAGCGCTTTGCCGTCTTCACCGACTAATTCTATTTTATCTAAAATACCTTTGAATAATTTCTCTTCTTCGTGCTGTTCTGCAACATACCATTGTAAAAAGTTAAAAGTTGAATAGTCATGCGTAGTAAAAGCGACATGCGTGAGTTCATTGATTTTTGAAGTGATCAAACATTCATGCTGATAAGTTGCAGTAAAGATATCTTTAAGCGATTTAAATTCATACGGAGGAGCCTCAATAGCTCCTAAAATGGGTAAGGCCCCCGTTTCACTGACATAGGTGAAGAGACGGTTCATATGCCCCATCTCTTCAGTTGCATGCTGGCGGAGCATTAACGCCGCGCCATCAAAACCTTTATCTTCACACCATGCGCTCATCTGTAAATACAGATTGGATGAGTAAAATTCAATATTTATTTGCTCATTTAATTTGTCTACCATGGTATTTGCTAGCATTTTACACCCCATTGAATTGAATGAATTAACTATTAAGATTAGACGATTATCTAGATCAAGCTAAAAAATAGGCAAAAAAAAGCCCAGTATAAACTGGGCTTTTTGCAATTCTTGAAACGAATATTAACGTTTTGAGAATTGTGGACGTTTACGTGCTTTATGAAGACCGACTTTCTTACGTTCAACTTTACGTGCATCACGGGTAACAAAACCAGCGCCACGGAATTCAGAACGAAGTGTTTCGTCGTATTGCATTAATGCACGAGTGATACCCAAACGGATAGCACCTGATTGACCTGTAGTACCACCACCTTTAACAGTGATGTTGAAGTCAAACTTGTCACTAACACTAACAAGTTCTAATGGTTGACGGACAACCATACATGCAGTTTCACGACCGAAATATTCATCGATATTGCGTTTATTGATAGTGATTTGACCACTACCTGCTTTCATAAATACGCGAGCTGTTGAGCTTTTGCGACGACCTGTGCCGTAATATTGATTTGCCATTGTTTTAATCCTATTAGATGTCTAAAACTTGTGGTTGCTGTGCAGAATGTTGATGCTCAGTACCAGCATAAACTTTCAACTTACGGTACATTGCACGTCCCAAAGGACCTTTTGGCAACATACCTTTAACAGCTTTCTCAATAACACGTTCAGGTGCACGTACGATAAGATCTTCAAAGCTAATTGATTTAATGCCACCGATGAAACCTGTGTGGTGGTAGTAAATTTTACCTTTAGCTTTATTACCTGTTACAGTAATTTTCTCTGCATTTATAACGATAATGTAATCGCCAGTATCAACATGCGGAGTGTATTCTGCTTTATGTTTACCACGTAAACGTAGAGCAATTTCAGTAGCCAGACGGCCTAAAGTTTTACCTTCGGCATCGACTACAAACCAGTCGTGTTTGACTTCAGCTGGTTTAGCAACAAAAGTTTTCATTAAGTTATACCCAAATTAATGATTTAAAAAAATATAATTATCGAATTTGATAATTAAAAATGTATTTGCCATTTCGTATCCCTTCGAATACGTCAAGCGTAAACAACAGATCCACCATATAAATATTTTGGGGGGTGGATAACGTGGGCGGCGATATTGTACAGAAAAACAAAACAGAGATCACCTTAATATTGCAATAAATAACGTTACATCCTCATTATCTCAATGGATTAGCTAGTCCGTGCATTCTTTATGGTGAATTTGTTGTAAATAGACTTTACTTTGCATCTCTTGCAAGCGTGAAATACAGCGCTCAAATTCAAAGCTTAACTTGCTGCCGATATAAAGTTGCTTAATTTCTCTCTCCGCAGAAATAATAAGCACGACATGATGTTCATAGAATTCATCAACCATGGCAATAAAACGACGCGCCAAGTCATTTTCATCCTCCCCCATCTGTCTGACATTTGAGATTAAAATAGTGCGATATAAAATAGCGATTTCAATGTAATCTAAGACACTTCGTGGGCCACCGCAAAGTTCTATAAAATCAATATGTAAGGTATCGGCACTCGTTGCAATCGTTTTAATTTGTCGCTGATTTATCAGTATTTCTTGAGCGTGATTTTTGTCGCCTGTAGCTAGGTTTGCAAAACTAATTTCAATCTGCAATCGCGCATTATTGTTTAACGGGGTGTGATAAAATTCAGTTTCAATTAAGCGCCCTAATCGGTAATCGCGCACGCCATCTAAATTGAAAATAGTGCAATTTTTTTTGATTAATTCAATGGCGGGTAAAAAACGACCACGCTGCAATCCGTTACGATAAAGATCATTTGGGTGAATATTGGATGTTGCGACCAGTATTACCCCTTCGTCAAAAAGTGCGCTGAGCATACCCGCAACTATCATCGCATCGCCGATATCATCGACAAAAAACTCATCGAAACACAAGAGATCTGTTTCCGATGCAAATGTTTTGGCAATCTGTTGCAAAGGATTTTCTTGTCCTTCCAGTAAGCTCAGCTGTGTATGTACTCTGCGCATAAAGTGGTGAAAATGGAGGCGCAATTTACGTTGCGTGGGTAAGCTGTGAAAAAACAGATCCATTAAATATGTTTTACCTCGCCCCACCCCACCATAAATATACAAGCCAGTTAAAAATTGTTTTTTCTCCTGTTTACTGAGCACTTTTTGAATTGTACGTGAGAATAGATTACTTTTTGCAGAACACGCCTGTTTTTCTTGTAATTGGGCATATAAACGTTGTAAATGATCAATAGCGCTCGCCTGAGCGGGATCGGCAAAGAAGTTAGATTTTTTTAAGTCGGCTTGATACAAAGAAATAGGCGTCACAAATAGCTCAATATAAATTACGGTAAAATTTGATACAAGATTTAACCCAGCGCTAGGGTTTATTCAACATTATTTTAAATTATTATTTACAAATGAGCATTTAATCCCTGTTTTATCTCAATTTACAGAGCTATTCTTGAGTCGTGGTAGCGGCACAATCCGTTATGACCAACAAATGGAGGGGGATTTGTGAACAAATTAATCTATTCAATTCTTTTTACCTGCTATTTGCTGACATTCACAGTAAATATATCTGCAGCACCGCTATCTATGATTGCCGGTTCCAGTATGCCTAGCCTTGCCCCCTTGGTTGCTAAAGTGAGCCCCGCTGTCGTCAATATTTCCATATCAGGTAACCATCAGCAAATTTTACCAGAACTATTGCAATTTTTTAGTCCAGAAGCGCAATTAGACGAGCCCCAGTACCCTTTTATTGGCTTAGGATCTGGCGTTATTGTGGATGCTGAAAATGGCTACATTATTACCAATTATCATGTTATTGAAAATGCGACTGAGATTAAAGTGACGCTCAAATCTGGGGCAGAGTTTCTAGCTCAGATTATCGGGCAGGATAAACAAAGCGATATTGCACTTTTACAAATCAAAACCGACCAAAAACTCACGCAAATCAAATTTGCTAATTCCGACAAATTACGCGTCGGTGATTTTGTTATTGCCATCGGCAACCCATTCGGCCTAGGGCAAACGGTCACCTTGGGTATTATTAGCGCCCTTGGACGCAGTGGCCTTAATCATGAAAACTTAGAAAATTATATTCAAACCGACGCAGCTATTAACAGCGGCAATTCCGGAGGAGCATTAGTTAACTTAAACGGTGAATTAATCGGTATTAATAGCGCCATGTTAGGTCCTATTGATGTTAATATAGGAATCGGATTCGCCATCCCCGCTAATATGGTCAATAACTTGACAGTGCAATTATTACAGTACGGAGAGATCCGGCGGGGTATGTTGGGGATCAAAGGTGAAGAATTAACCGCTGAGCTTGCCCGTACCTTTGCTTTAGACTCGCCACATGGCGTGTTTATAAAGCAGGTTATCCCAGACTCGGCGGCAGATGAAGCAGGAATAAAAGCAGGTGACGTTATTGTCTCCATGAATGGCAGTGCAATTACCTCTTTTGCCGAATTACGGGCTAAAATCGGTTCACTGCGTGCGGGAAAAGCGATTACATTAGGCATAATACAAGATGGTAAAAAATCGCTCTTATCCGTGACATTGAAGGAAGCGCAGCAACATAAGATCCAAACTCAATCATTCCACCCTTCACTGGCAGGATCAACACTAACTGATGCTGGGGACGATAAAGGGGTGATGGTAACGCACGTAGAACAGGGCTCTGTTGCACAGCATTATGGCCTGCAGCAAGGCGATATTATTATTGGTATTAATCGCACGCGAGTTAATAATTTAAATGAATTAACTAAGCAGATAAACAGGCCACCTAAAATATTGGCTTTTAATATTCAACGTGATAACCGACGTTTATATTTAATATTAAATTGAATATCAGTGAAATAAAATTACAAAAAATTACAAAAAGTTACAAAAAAATAGAAAAAAATAGAAAAACAGAAAAAAAATTGATTAGAAATCATTTTTTTTATCGTTTTTTCTTGTAAAATGCGCGCCATCGATAATAAGTATATAAAAGTACTTCTGTAACATTGTAATAATACAACACAATCATCCTTGGAGAATAACGGTGAGAAAAACAAAAATAGTTTGTACGATTGGTCCGAAATCAGAATCAAAAGAGATGTTAACAAAATTAGTAAATAACGGCATGAACGTAATGCGCCTTAACTTCTCTCACGGAGATTTTGAAGAGCACGGTGGCCGTATTATAACTATTCGTGAAATTTGCCAAGAAACCGGTAAAAATGTAGCTATCTTACTCGATACTAAAGGTCCTGAAATTCGTACAGTTAAACTTGTAAACGGTAATGATGTATTACTAACTGCAGGTCAAGAATTTACATTAAGTACTGATCAAACAATTGTTGGCGATAACACAATCGTAGCTGTAACTTACGAAAACCTGACCAATGATTTATCGGTAGGTAATACAGTACTACTTGATGACGGTCTAATTGAAATGACAGTTAAAAGTATCTCTGATACAAACGTAGTTTGTGAAGTAATGAATACTGGCGAGTTAGGCGAAAACAAAGGTGTTAACCTACCAGGCGTTAAAGTTCAACTTCCTGCTCTTTCTCCTAAAGATAAAGGTGATTTAGTATTTGGTTGTGAACAAAACGTAGATTTCATCGCAGCGTCATTCATTCGTAAGAAAGAAGATGTTTTAGAAATCCGCGAGCTATTAAAAGCAAACGGTGGCGAAAAGATCCAAATCATCTCTAAAATCGAAAATCAAGAAGGTGTTGATAACTTTGATGAGATTCTTGCAGTTTCTGATGCAATCATGGTTGCACGTGGTGACCTGGGCGTAGAGATTGCTGTTGAAGAAGTTATCTTCGCACAAAAAATGATGATTCAAAAAGCCAATGCTGCTCGTAAGCCTGTTATTACAGCGACACAAATGCTTGATTCAATGATCAAAAATCCTCGTCCAACACGTGCTGAAGCGGGTGATGTTGCAAATGCCATCTTAGACGGTACTGATGCGGTAATGCTTTCAGGCGAAAGTGCTAAAGGTAAATACCCAGCAGAATCAGTTGAAATAATGGCAACTATCTGTGAACGTACAGATAAGATAATGACTGCAAGAACTGCTGAGAAAGAAATTGATTTACGTATCACTGAAGCGGTATGTAGTGGTGCTGTAAAGAATGCTGAGCAACTTAATGCTAAACTTATTATCGTTGCAACGGGTGCTGGCAAGTCTGCACGTTCTTTACGTAAATACTTCCCATCTACTAAAATCCTTGCGCTAACAAGCAATGCAAAAACTGCACAACAGCTTTCGTTAACAAAAGGTGTTTCAGCTAAAGTAATTGAACAGCAAAAAACAATGGAAGATTTCTACCAACTTGGTATGAACATGGCTAAAGAACTTGGCCTTGTTGCTACTGGTGATAAAGTAGTAATGGTTACTGGTGCCCTTGTTGATTCAGGTACTACAAACACTTCTTCTGTACATGTTATTTCTTAATAACTAAATATTAGAATGATAGAAGCATCGCCTTTGTGTGGTGCTTTTTTTTGCCTGTTATTCGGCAATGGTGCTGGTCATCAATAGGTTGATTCAGGTACTACAAACACTTCTTCTGTACATGTTATTTCTTAATAACTAATAATCAGATGATAAAAGGGCAGCGTTGATTCGCTGCTTTTTTTTGCCTGTTATTCGGCAATGGTGCTGGTCATCAATAGGTTGATTCAGATACTACAAACACTTCTTCTGTACATGTTATTTCTTAATAACTAAATATTAGAATGATACAAGCATCGCCTTTGTGTGGTGCTTTTTTTTGCCTGTTATTCGGCAATGGTGCTGGTCATCAATAGGTTGATTCAGGTACTACAAACACCTCTTCTACTCATATTATTGCTTACTAACTGCTTAGCCACGTGTGGTGCGCGCTTTTTGTCTAGTGATAACAATAAATAAAACTCCATCGCACCTTTATTTTGTATATAATCCCCACTTCCTTTTTATAATGACATCTAAGAATATGAATTTTAAAGAATTTTTTTTGTATCTTTTAAAACCCATTTTCTGGGGCGTTATTATTGCCTTAGTAATAATCTACGGTGCTAAATTAAGTACCACATTAATGCATTTATCAGCAGATGAAAAAGTTGCCAGCTACAGTGAAGCGGTAAAAAAAGCATCACCATCAGTCGTGAATATTTACTCGCAGCAATACCTCGATTCCAGTATTGATAATAAGCAACACCTGCAGCCTACGGGGTTGGGATCCGGTATTATTATCGATAATAAAGGTTATATTCTGACCAATTTTCACGTTATAGCCAAAGCAGATCAAATTCTGATTGCCTTGCAGGACGGTCGATTGTTCACCGCATCAGTTGTTGGCAGTGATATAGTCACTGATTTAGCGGTACTGCAAATTACAGGGGATAATCTTCCGGTTATTCCACAAAACCCCCTCTACCAACCACAAGTCGGAGATATTGTTCTGGCGATTGGCAATCCCTATAACTTAGGGCAGACCGTCACTCAAGGTATTATCAGTGCAACGGGTAGAAATGGTATGAGTTCTTCAGGACGCCAAGACTTTCTGCAAACCGATGCAGCCATCAACGAGGGTAATTCCGGCGGCGCTTTGATTAATAGTCGAGGAGAGTTAGTTGGCATTAACACCTCTGAATTTTACAGTAACAATCAGAATTCAAGTAGTGGCATTAGTTTTGCTATTCCCTATCAACTTTCACAACGGGTTATGAAAAGCCTTATTGCGCACGGTCGAGTCATTCGCGGTTCACTGGGTATTGTTGCTGAAAATTTAGATCCGCTCATTGCACGTCTTTGGGGATTAAAAGCACAAAATAGCATAGTTATAAAAAAAATAGATGAGTCAGGCCCTGCCGCACTGGCGGGTATTGAAGTTAACGATATTCTCTTAAAGATTGATGGTATTGCCTTTGATACGTTAATTGCAGCTATGGATAAAGTGGCAGAAATTAAGCCGGGAACCAAAACCAAGCTTACCCTGTTACGAAAAGGGGAGCAGATTGAGGTTGAAGTTGTGATCGGAGAGTTGAACAGTATAGGGAACTAAAAGGGAGCGAAAGGAGAAGCTTAACGCTTCTCCTTTATTATTTATGGTTAATCTTCAATACGTTTCATGGTTGCGCCAAGCGGAATTAATTTATTTTCAATCGCTTCATAACCGCGATCAATATGATAAATCTCATCAACAATGGTTTCACCTTCTGCAATTAATCCCGCAATAACCAAACTTGCTGATGCGCGTAAGTCCGTTGCCATCACTTTTGCACCGCTTAATTTATCGTGATCACCGCAAATAGCCAGATTACCTTCCAATTCAATATTTGCGCCCATCCGTTGTAGTTCCGGGACATGCATAAAACGATTTTCAAAAATATTCTCTTTAATTCGTCCCGTACCTGGCGCAACTGTATTTAAGACAGTAAATTGTGCCTGCATATCGGTCGGGAAAGCAGGATACGGTGCGGTCGTTATATTGACTGATTTTAATGCACGACCAATCATATCCACTTCGATCCAATCTTTGCCTGTGGTCACTAATGCACCGGCCTCTTCAAGTTTCGCCAGCACTGCAGATAATAAACTAGGATCTGTTTTAACACACCTCACCTTACCGCCACTGACTACACCTGCAACCAAGAATGTGCCCGTTTCAATACGATCCGGCTGTACTTGATAGCTGCAATCTCCTAAAGATTCAACGCCTTCTATGGTTATGGTATCGTTACCTGCGCCTGAAATCTTACCTCCCATGCCATTAATAAACTTAGCTAAATCAACAATTTCCGGCTCTTTAGCAGCATTTTCAATAATGGTGGTGCCCTCTGCAAGTGCGGCCGCCATCATCAAGTTTCCAGTGCCGGTAACACTCACTAAATCCATATATAGGTGAGCGCCTTTTAAGCGACCATTGACACGCGCTTTAATAAAACCATCTTCAACTTTAATAATTGCGCCCATCTGCTCTAATCCATGAATATGCAGATTCACAGGACGAGCGCCAATTGCACAGCCGCCAGGCAATGAAATGTCGGCTTTCCCAAATCGGGCAACTAAAGGCCCCAATGCTAAAATAGAAGCGCGCATACTGCGTACTAACTCATAGGATGCGGTGTAATTTTCCACAGCAGATGCATTGATAAACACTTTATGGCCATCTTGTGAGACATCTGCTCCCAACTCTTTTAAAAGCTCAAGTGTTGTTGATATATCTTTCAATAAAGGAACATTACTTAAATTAATATCCCCTTTTGATAAAATCGTCGCAAAAAGAATTGGTAATGCCGCATTTTTGGCGCCGGAAATAGTAACTTCCCCTTTTAATTGGCAACCACCTTGAATTAAAAACTGACCCATCAAAATATCCTTCCGCTTACTAAATAAAATGTTTTTGTTTTTGCCACTCATCAGGCGTAAGTGCCTTGATCGTTAATGCATGAATGGCATTGCTTGCAATCTCATCGGTTAACGGCCCGTAAATCATCTGTTGTTTTTTTACTCGGCTGAGGTCAGAAAAAACATCCCCCACTGCGATCACTTGAAAGCTACCATTTTCGCCTTTAACGATGCACTCATCAAGCACTAATGCTTGTTGCAATTTTTCTTTAATTATTTCAATATTCATCGAATACCCTACGACTTAAAAATAAAACTTAACCCATACAAATTGGCTAAGACTAATGTTTTTTCTGAGACTCCAGTAAAACGTAAATCTGAATAATGGCTTTTAATTTGTGCTAAATATGCAAGGCCGGCAGAGTCTGTGTTTATTAATTGCTGTAAATTAATTGTTTTTATCTTTTTATAATGGCTAATATCAGGGAATTTTTTTCCCGACAACTCATTTAACAATAAGTTACCAGTCAACACTATTGTCTCGTGATCGGCAGTGTTAGTCACGAGGAAAACTCACGGTTTTTCTCTGCTAATAACTTAATAACATGATCAATCCCTTTTTTATGCATTAACTCATAAAGTTCAGACCGTTTAGTATTTAACATGCTGATCCCCTCTGCTATTACATCAAATACTTTCCACTCTTCAGTTTTTCGGTTTTTCCGTAATTTAAAGACTAATTGCGTCAACTGATTATTCGCATCTCTAATTCTAACCGAAATCGAAACAATGTTCTTATCCTGATAGTCGGGCAAGTCTAATATTTCAACTTCCTGTTGTTCATATTCAAACAATATATGCCCGTATGCGTTTACCAGGTAGGTTTTAAATACATCTACAAATTCACCACGTTGTACATCAGATGTCTGTTGTAAATAATTGCCCATTACCATATACGCTGCATACTTATAATCAAAATAGGGAATGAGTTCTTCCTCAATCACCGTTTTTATATAAGTTGGTTCGCGTTGCAGGCGATCGTGATCCGCTTTGAGGCGCGCAAAAGTATTAATTGAGACTGATTGAATAACCTGATTCGGATTGTGCATATCAACGCTAGCATGCGCTGTAGCACTCACCAATAACAGCATAATTACGCTAACTAAGGTACGCATTAGTTGTCCTTATTAATTGAATAGATAAATTGACCGATAAGATCTTCCAGTATCAATGCAGATTTAGTATCTTCAATGCGATCACCATCTTCTAACATCCCGATACCTTCGTCAATAAAACCGGGTTGAATGCCGATATATTGCTCGCCTAATAACCCCGAGGTTAAAATAGAGAGAGAAGAGGTTTCTGGATAAAATCCTTTGTTTTCAAACATCGCCAAACGCACAAAGGGCCTATAGCTTTTAACATCTAGGCCAATATCTTCCACGCGCCCAACCACTACACCACCAAGCTTAACGGGTGATCTCTCTTTTAAACCTCCCACATTGGAAAAACTGGCATAAAGCGTATAACTGTTTCCTTCCCCTCGGAAAGAGAGGCCCGCAACGCTAAAAGCCAATATTGCTAAAGAGAGCATTGCCGCAATAACAAACGCACCGACCCATAATTCCACTTTTTTCTGTGACATATTACATTCCAAACATAAAAACAGTTAAAATAAAGTTCGTTTGTTGTACTAAAACACAAACATCCCTAACTATAAAAATTCCACTTTTTTCTGTGACAAGTTAGTTTCCAAACATAAATACAGTTAAGACAAAATCCATTGCCAGCACTAATAATGATGCAACAACCACAGTTTGCGTTGTCGACTTGCTAATACCTTGTGCGTTTGGCACAACATAGTAACCATTATAAAGCGCGATCCAAGTTATCAGAACGGCAAAAACCATACTTTTTATTATGCCATTAAAGACATCGGGCAGGTATTCAACACTGCCTTGCATCACCGACCAGTAAGCGCCGCCATCAACGCCCTTCCAGCTAACCCCAATTAAATATCCTCCCCAGATTGCAATTACATTAAAAAACAGTGTCAGCATAGGCAAAGTGACAATACCCGCAAAAAAACGGGGCGCAATAACCCTTTTCAAGGGAGAAACAGCCATCATCTCCATACTGGCAAGCTGCTCAGTACTTTGCATCAAACCAATCTCAGCGGTTAAGGCAGAGCCAGCCCGTCCGGCAAAAAGCAGAGCGGTAACAACGGGACCTAATTCGCGTAGTAGCGAAAGAGCAACCATGCTACCTAAACTCTCCTCTGCAGCATAATCAACTAACACATTGTAACCTTGCAGACTTAATACCATACCTATAAACAGACCGGCTGTTAAAATGATAGGTAAGGATAAGATCCCAAGCTGAAAAATTTGCCCGATAACCAAAGAAGGCAACTTAGCGTGGGGTTTTCCCCAAACAGTACGCCATAGCATTAAGCCACTACGTCCTACGGTCTGCATAAATCCCAGACTAAACTGGCCTATAGAACGCACATAAGCGCTAATCATTTGTTCACCTTCTGTAAATCTACGATAAAATCTTCAGCCTGAAAATGAAAAGGTACAGGTCCGTCACTTCGTCCATGTAAAAACTGCTGTAATAATGGGTTGTCTGTTTGCTCTAAAAGCAAATTAGCGGGACCGTGCGCTATAATTTTTTTCTCCGCTAAAACATAGACATTATCGGCAATTGACAATACCTCATTTACATCATGAGTAACAATAATAGAAGTTAAACCAAGCGTTTTATTAAGCTGATTAACTAAATTAAGTAACACATTCATAGAGATAGGATCTTGTCCCGTAAAAGGTTCATCATATAAAATCATTTCAGGATCCAACGCAATAGCACGCGCTAATGCAAC
>NZ_JBLIEK010000091.1:0-14948 GCF_047632995.1 Psychromonas sp. | reverse complement strand
CATCATAAAGAATATGATGTTTCTGAGGAATTATTAATAAGCGCATTTTCAGCGCTTATTGAGGAAAGTTTTTATGAATAATGCTGTGGGGATCTCTCAGGCTAAAGCCCACGTCCCTTTAGCAAATAAACCCAACTGTAGCGGTTAGGCAATTTCCGTACGTTTTTCTTGTGATGACCAAGCGCTTTAGCAAGAGAAAACATGGATGTTTTCTCTAACCTTAGCCAGTACAGGGACGTAATGTCTGAGGTGGTGCGTTAAAAAGTGTTTGGTCAGTGCAAGAATGAAAAACGTCTCGGACGGCACTCTTTTGGTTACTTTTCTCTTGCTGTTGAGAGAAAAGTGACACGCCGTCAAGGGCGGAACTCCAACAATGAAAGTTACAGCAGCCGCTCACAAGCGAAAGCTGACAAACAACCAATGCGGCTACCCCGCCCCCCCTTCTGCAAGCCAGCAGCTATATATGTAACGGCATATACCATAAACAACAGATATCAATTATTAATCTCTTCTGTGTGATCCGCTTACTGTGCTAGCATAGCCCTTTATCAACAAACTAATTGTTATGCTAATTTAAGTCTCTTAACCGTGAGCCACTGTGATGCCGAATCCTTTATTAGAACGCGCTATCGATATTTGTAAACAAAAAAAAGTTCGCTTTACAGCGATACGACAACGGGTTTTTTTATTGATGGCGGAACAAAAAGGGGCGGTAAGCGCTTATGATTTACTTGGTTTATTGCAAAAGTATGACGCAAATGCCAAACCTCCTACGATTTATCGCGCTTTGAATTTTCTATTAGAAAATCATTTTATTCATCGTATTGAATCGCTAAACGCCTACTTGATGTGTAACCATTTTGGCTGCGAACATCCTATGCAATTACTGATTTGCGATAAGTGCCATAAAATTATAGGGTTAACAGATCCTGTGATAGATGACGCATTTTCAGAGCAAGCTAAACAATCGGGCTTCCAAATTACGAATAAAGTATTAGAAGCCCATGGTATTTGTTATAACTGTCTCTATAATTAATTTCTTCTGCCCTGACGACAGGGCATACGTTCCCGACTACTAAATACAAGTGTGTAAACTATGAATGCAGAATTTGTGAATCCTTTTTTATCTTCTTTTATCAATGTGCTACAAACCATGGCTCAGATAGAGGTAAAACCGGGGAAACCCTGCCTTAAAAAAGACGCAATTGCTCGTGGTGATGTATCTGGTTTAATCGGTATGGTCGGACCTACCGCTAAAGGCTCTTTTTCAATTAGTTTTGAAAAAAAATTGGCGTTAAATGTTTTCCGTTTAATGGTTGGCGAAAGTGTTGACGATATATCAGATGATATTACCGATATGATGGGTGAGATCACCAATATGGTCGCCGGTGGTGCAAAGCGCCAATTAGGCGAGAAAGGTTATGAATTTAGTATGGCAACACCAGTGGTTGTTTCTGGCCCCAACCACGCCATAAAGCACCAAGTTGATGGCTCAAAAGTACTGATGCCTTTCCTCTGCGAACACGGCAATGCATTTATTGAGATCTGCTTCAACCAATAGCACTGCTTCTAGCGATTTAATAACGTCACTAATTTATTAGCGGCGTTTTTTTATGCCTATTAAAAATAATACCCGCTTTTCAACGCAGAGCATAATAACGAAACAAGGGAGATTTAATAATATCCAGCGCACAGATAGCGCTAGAATTGCAATTTAAGCATAAAAAAACCTCTTTGCATAATCACTTGCAAAGAGGTTGAAAAGTTAAACAAAACTAAGGAAAAACTATGAAATTTTAATTAGCTTGTATGTTTAGTCCACAGTAATTTAAAAAAGTTCAAAATTATCTATAGTTTAAATTAATGAGCCTCATCCCAGTTGTCACCGACACCCGCATCGGCAATCAGAGGCACATCTAAATCAGCCGCATTAGCCATAATATGTTGAATCTCTTTGGTGTATTCCTCGACGAACTCTTCTTTAACCGCAAAGACTAATTCATCGTGCACCTGCATTAATAACTGCACAGTTCCAGCTTCGGTCATTTTCACCCAGTCTGCCATATCGATCATCGCTTTTTTGATAATATCAGCAGCAGTACCTTGCATTGGCGCGTTAATAGCAGCCCGCTCCGCGGCTTTCTTAAGCATGCCATTACGGGATGAAATCCCAGGTAATTGTAAGCGACGGCCCATTATAGTCTCAACATAGCCCTTTTCATGCGCCAAGACGCGCGTATTTTCCATATAGGTCAAGACACTCGGATAACGCTTAAAGTATCTGTCCATATATTGCTGGGCTTCCTGGCGGCCGATATTAAGTTGCTTGGCAAGCCCAAATGCACTCATACCATAAATAAGTCCGAAGTTAATCGCTTTGGCGCTGCGTCGTTGATCGGTAGTAACTTCATCGAGTGCGACAGAGAACACTTCCGATGCGGTCGCCTTATGGATATCTTTGCCTGTCGCAAAAGCTTCTAATAAGCCTTTATCTTGAGAAAGATGCGCCATAATACGCAGTTCGATTTGGCTATAATCAGCGGCCACTATTTTGTATCCCGGTTGTGCAATAAAAGCCTGGCGAATACGCCGCCCTTCTGCGCTGCGAATTGGGATATTTTGCAGATTTGGATCGCTTGATGATAAGCGCCCGGTGACAGTTACGGCTTGATGATAAGAGGTGTGCACGCGCCCTGTCTTTTCATTAACCATTTTCGGGAGTTTATCGGTGTACGTCGATTTCAGTTTACTTAAACCACGATGCTCAATAATCAGATGAGGCAGCGGGTAAGTTAACGCTAACTCTTGTAAGACTTCTTCCGCCGTAGAAGGGGCACCTTTCGGGGTTTTCTTTAAAATAGGTAAATTCAGTTCTTCAAATAAAATCGTCTGCAACTGTTTGGGGGAGCTTAAATTAAACGTTTTCCCTGCCTCTGCATAAGCCGCCTCTTCAAGCTCTAATAAACGTTTACCAATTTCAACGCTTTGCTGCGCAAGTAATGCACTGTCAATTTCAACGCCGCCACGTTCAATATCTGAAAGCACGCTTAATAAAGGCAGTTCGATATCAGAAAAAACAGTCTGTAATGCGGGTGTTGCTTGCAACTGCTCAAATAAGTGCAGGTGTAAACGTAAGGTAATATCCGCATCTTCTGCGGCATAAGGCGCCGCTTCTTTAATCGCTATTTGATTAAAGGTCAGTTGCTTCTTCCCCTTACCAGCAATATCTTCAAATGAGATGCATTTATGATCTAGATATTTAAGCGCTAAGGTATCCATATCGTGCCTACCGGTACTATCAAGCACATAAGACTCGAGCATGGTATCAAACTGGATCCCTTTTAATTCAATGTCATAATTTAATAAAACACTGCGATCATATTTTAAGTTTTGCCCCACTTTTTTGCATTCACTCGACTCTAAAAGCGCTTTTAATTTCGCTAATGTTTCGGTTAAATCTAACTGCTTAGGCGCATCGATATAATCATGTGCAAGCGGAAGGTAAACCGCATCGATAATAGGGGCATCTTCACTACCAATATTAGTTTGCACAGCAAAAGATAAACCGACAATCTCAGCTTGCATATAATCTAGACTGGTTGTCTCTGTATCAAAGGCAAAAAGTGGCGCGGCTTGTAATTTTTTAATCCACTGATCTAACTGCCCTGGTGTATATATTGTTTTATAACTACTGCGATCAACCAATGAGGGCGTAATAGGTGTTGTATTTTCCGATGCGTGCGCGGCACCCAAGGCTGATTGTCTTTCAGTCATGCTTCCGCCATCTAACAAAGCGGATAACCAGCGCCTAAATTCAAGTTTGCCAAATAATGCGATTAATGCATCTCTATCTTCTTCTTTATGGGTAAAGTCGGCATAGCCCTGAGACAGTTCAACGTCGGTTTTGATCGTGGCAAGTTGATAGGAAAGGCGTGCCATCTCTTCATTGTCACGCATTTTTGGGGCGATGGTTTTACTGCCGCGAAAACCAAGAGCGGCCAGTTTATCAAGATTTTTATAGATATCGTCCATCGAACCAAGCCCCTGCAGCATCGCCAGTGCAGTTTTTTCACCCACACCGGGAACGCCGGGGATGTTATCAGACTGATCCCCCATTAATGCCAGGTAATCAATAATAAGCTCTGGTGGAATACCAAATTTGTCATTTACACCTTGGATATCCAATGTCGTATTGGTCATGGTATTGATCAGCAGGGTGTTTTTATCCACCAACTGAGCCATATCTTTATCACCGGTACTAATTAATGTCGCAATACCCTGCGCACTGGCTTGACGGGAAAGCGTTCCAATAACATCATCCGCTTCCACCCCGGGCACGGTTAAAATAGGCAATCCCATCGCTCTGATCACATCATGCAGGGGTTCAATTTGGCTACGCAGATCATCCGGCATACTAGGCCGATGTGCTTTGTACTGTTCATAGATATCATCACGAAAGGTTTTACCTTTTGCATCAAAGACCACCACAATATGAGTTGGGTTAAATTGCTTTAATAAACTTTGCAGCATATTCACCACACCATATACAGCCCCCGTTGCCTCTCCCGCCGAATTAGTCAGGTGCGGCGGTGAAAAAAAAGCACGATAAAGATAAGATGAGCCATCAACAAGGACAAAAGGATTTTCTGGAATAGTTGCCATTAAATTTTTTACCTAATAAGAGAGAATAAGAAATGATTATACCCGTTACAAATCAATAATAACCGAACATATTTAGGAAATAAGCGGAACCAATACCTTGCTGTAAAGGTAAGTGGTTATTTACTTTCAATAGAGCACAAGGCTGTGGATAACTCTGTTAATAGTTTTAAGCATAAATGTATCCTGTAACAAATAATTATAATTTATCCCTTGTTTTCAATAAGATAAGTTTTAAATGTGACAAAAAAAACAGATAGTCATGAAATTTCTGTGTGCATAACAAAAACCAATATGATTTATTTTTGATCTATTTGATTTTTAGCATGATTCTTAACTGGGTTCGCATACATGGTTAATACGCTTGCCTGCAATTCAGGTTTAATCGCCATGAAATGCTTTTCAAAGGCCTGTTTATCACTTTCTGTTATCTTTTGAGAGGCTTGCTTAGCAGCAATAAAATTAGATGGGTGCAGGTAATAGTTTTGGTAAATCTGCGCATCTATCTCTTTTGCGACTTCGTCAGCATCTGTAAATTCACCTTGCAGTGGAGAGCCAAAAGCGACATGAACATGTCCTTTTTTACCGACGATACCGCGCACAATACTTTCAAGATCTTCAAACTCTGATTTTTTATATTCACCCTTTTCTGCTTTATCATAGAGCTCTTGCGCTTTTTGTTGATCACAAGGATCAAACTCATAAGAGACAGCAACCGGGACAATATTGAGCTGCTTAATATAATCACTAAAGGCTATTTTTTTCTTTTTACCGTTCACATAAAACATTTTAACAATTGCAGGTTCGGTTTTATCAAAACCATCCTTTGCACGCCCTTCTCTTTGTGCAATCCAGATACTGCTATCTTCTTGTAATGAGCTGAAAATATACTCAGATAAATGTGTTAACGCTTTCATCATCTCACGCACACCCGATACTGAACGCTTAACAATAAAGCTTTTATTCATACGCATCAAATCAGAGACGTAGGGCTTGCTTAATAAATTATCACCAATTGCAATGCGTACTGTTTTAAAATTTTCGGAAAACAACGCCCAATTAACAAAAGCGGGATCCATTGCAATATCGCGGTGGTTAGAAACAAAAAGATAGTTTTGCGTTGGTTCGAGATTTTCAAGCCCGGAATATGAGAATTGGGTCGTGGTTGAATCAATCATATGTTGTATATAACCGCCAACAATTCGTTGCATTCCATCAATACTATTAATCGTTCCCCATTTATATAAAAAATAGCGACGCAATAAGGGTTTTAAGATAAAACCGGTAAATTTGGCAGTTTTAGAAAAGCGAAAGCTGATAATCGCATCAAGAAATTCTTTATTATTAATAACACGCTGAATCGCAGGTTGGATTTCATCGTCGTTATAAGGTCGAATATCACTGAATTTATCTAACGAGTTAACCATTTTTTCACTCTTTATAAAATTGAAGGCGCATTTTACCTGCTTTTAAAAGGTACAGCGAGTTTAATTAATAAATAAGCGAAAACAGATCTTATGGCCAAAGCGGTTTAAATCGGAATAGTTCATGGCGTAAAAGCATTTTATAGGTTTCTACATCAATCTCAGATTCCTGCAAATAATCATCCAACCACTGCGCCTTAAATAACCGAGAAGCACGTAATTGATCATATTTTGCAAAGCGCACCGCTTTGAATAATATTTTGCCAACCACTGTACGCTCTGCAAAGGCGACTTGTTCAACTTCCTCTTTTAATGCATTAATAAGGTGTGGAAAGTGCTTGCTAAATATTTCTTCAGATAAGGTAAGGCTTAACTTTAGACTGGCTTGTGAAACTAATAACGCCTGTAAAGATGCCGAATCGGTCTTTATCTCATAGAAAAAGTCATGACGTTCTTTCTCACCTCTGTCTCGCGCTTTATCAAGGCAAGCGGTACGAACAACTTCAAATGAGCTGAGGTACTGCTGATAACTTGCCACATAAGCGAAGTTAACCATAACTGACAGTAACATTCCTTCATAGGGGCGGCGGTAATTCTGTTCATGCATTAAGGCGGTGCAGGTTTGCCCTAATGTTATTTCATAACGCCAAAGTTTTTTCGCAAATAAGGTATTATGATGACTATACGCATTAATACGATATTTAAATAAAATGGCAGGTATCAGATAGCGCAACACATCCGTACCAATTAAACCAATTGCACTTTGAATATCTCTGACATGGCGCGACTCGCGTCCAAGTGCAGCCATAAAATTATCACTTCTCACTAAAAACAGAAGGCGATTACGCGTACCAATATTCAGCTCGAGCAAAGAGGCTAATACGGAATAGCGAGGCTCACCCGCAAGTAATTTAGTTAACAGTTCAACAGTACTTTCTCTAAGTTGTAATTGGTCATTAATTACATTGCGGCTATTTTCCAGCTTTTCATTAACAACTGTGAGCAGCGATTGTTGGAAATAACGCATCAATAACGCATTGCGTTTTTTTTTCAGAAGGTTATCTGCCTCAACACGTTCAACACGTTGTTTCTCAACATCCAATAAAATACGCTGATTCCAGCCATTTTTATCTTGAGGCGACAACGCGCGCGAGTCATCATCTAACTCATCGTCCAATAAGCCATCGTTATACTCTTCTTCTTTATATATCTTCTTTTTACCCACTAAAAAACGCAGAAACAATTTATTAATTGATTCAACAAGGGGCTCTGCAATTGTAACCTTGGGTTTACTGGTCATAAACGTTTATTAAATTCCCAAAAATAAAGCGATGGCTAATAAGACTATATTACTTAATTTAAAAAAAACTGATTTGATCTAGATAAAAGCAAAGGCATCGCCAAAGATATGGTCAATCTGTGCGCCTTGTTTCACAAAATCCTCACGGGCGATTTTTGCCATTTCAAAACGCCCCACGATATAAATATCAAACGCGCTGAGGTTGTCGAATTCATCCAGAACTGCTTGATGGACATAACCGTGCTTCCCTTGCCACTGCGTTTCTGGCAATTCAATCACAGGATGGAAATGGATATTACTATGTTGTTTCGCCCATGCTACGGCCTCATTTTCAAAATAAAAATGAGAATACTCTTTTACCCCCCAGTAGAGGTAAACAGGATTTTCTAATTGCAGATGCACAATTTGCTCAAGCAGTGCTTTTACATATGAAAAACCAGTTCCACCTGCCATTAAGATGATTGGACGCTTAGAATCCTCGCGTAAATAAGCATCCCCATTAGCTATTTCAACGTCTATCTTGCCGTCACATTGCATTTTTTCAATAACCTGCATCGCATAACTATTTTCGGGGGTTGCACCAATATGTAATTCAATTTCATTTGTTAAAGGTGCATTAGCAATTGAAAAATGGCGTTTATCTCCCTTTCCCATTACGACCGATAGATATTGTCCCGCTTTATAAGCAACCGCTTCAGTGGGACTCAAAAAGACACGGTATAAAAAGTCATTTAATTTTTCGATAGATTTTACATTACAAGTAACAGGCTGCATTAATTTCTCTTTTTAAAGTGAAGACAACATTTAACAAAACGGCAACAATTATGACAGGATTCCTAATTCTTGCCAAAGATCATCTATTTTTTCTTTCACTTTTTTGTCCATAGCAATCGGTTTCCCCCACTCTCTATCTGTTTCACCCGACCACTTATTGGTTGCATCCAGCCCCATCTTTGAACCCAAGCCTGAAACGGGCGATGCAAAATCTAAATAGTCGATAGGCGTGTTTTCAACCATGGTTGTGTCACGGGCAGGATCCATACGGGTTGTAATCGCCCAGATTACATCATTCCAATCACGCACATTAACATCGTCATCACAAACAATAATAAATTTGGTATACATAAATTGGCGCAAAAAAGACCAGATCCCAAACATTACCCGCTTAGCATGACCTGGATAGCTTTTTTTAATTGACACAACGGCCATCCGATATGAGCAGCCTTCCGGGGGCAGATAAAAATCGACAATTTCAGGAAATTGTTTTTGTAAAATAGGCACGAAGATTTCGTTAAGTGCAACCCCTAAGATAGCAGGCTCATCGGGCGGACGCCCCGTATAAGTACTGTGATAAATCGGATTTTCACGATGGCTAACATGAGTAACAGTCATTACTTGAAAATCATCCACCTCATTATAATAACCGGTATGATCACCGTAAGGTCCTTCTGGTGCCTCTTCGCCAGGCTGCAAATAACCTTCAAGAATAATTTCAGCAGATGCTGGAACATCGAGATTATTACTCAGACTCTTTGCTACTTTAGTACGAGAGCCCCGCAGTAAACCTGCAAAAGCATATTCAGACAAGGTATCAGGAATCGGTGTTACCGCACCTAATATAGTCGCCGGATCGGCGCCTAATGCAACTGAAACGGGGAAAGGTTTGCCGGGATTTGCTTCCTGCCATTCGCGATAATCAATCGCCCCGCCGCGGTGGGATAACCAGCGCATAATTATTTTGTTTCTGCCCAGCAATTGCTGGCGGTAAATGCCTAGATTTTGGCGTTTTTTATAAGGCCCTTGGGTAATGGTTAAACCCCAAGTAATTAAAGGTGCAACATCGTCTGGCCAGCAGGTCATCACAGGCAGTTTAGTTAAATCTACATCGTCACCCTGCATAATCACCTGCTGACATGGAGGATTACGCACGCTTTTGGTGGGCATATTTAAAACTTGCTTAAATATGGGTATTTTTTCCCATAACGATTTGATGTTTTTAGGGGGTTCAGGCTCTTTTAAATATGCTAACCACTGCCCGACTTCTTTTAATGCTTCGACATTATCTTTACCCATCGCCAGTGCGACACGCTCTGTTGTACCAAACAAGTTGGTCAGTACTGCCGTGTCATAACCTTTGGGATTTTCAAATAGAAGTGCGGGGCCGCCGGCACGAAGTGTGCGGTCAGATATTTCAGTCATCTCTAAATGAGGATCAATTTCTTGGTGAATACGTTTTAATAAACCTTTTTCTTCAAGCTGACCAATGAAGTCACGCAAATCATCAAATTTCATAAGGATCCTACTTAAAAAATAGTGAAAAAAAACGCTACCAAAAGTAGCGTTATCTCATTTTATCAAAGCAACCAAAGCATCTATTTTGCTTTTTGGTTTTTCATTGCACTGAAGAAGTCATCGTTTGTTTTACTTAAGCCCAGCTTATCAATCAAGAACTCTGTCGCGCCAGTCTCACCCATAGGATGTACAATTTTACGTAAAATCCACATGCGTTGTAATTCATCAGACTTAGTGAGCAACTCTTCACGACGAGTGCCTGAACGCGTAATATCTATTGCAGGATAAACGCGTTTTTCAGCAAGCTTACGATTCAGATGAATCTCAGAGTTACCCGTACCTTTAAACTCTTCGTAGATAACTTCATCCATTTTAGAGCCCGTGTCGATCAATGCCGTTGCAAGAATAGTTAAACTACCTCCCTCTTCGACATTACGAGCCGCACCAAAAAAGCGTTTCGGGCGTTGTAATGCGTTGGCATCTACACCACCCGTTAATACTTTGCCTGAGCTTGGAACCACTGTATTGTACGCACGCGCCAAACGAGTAATCGAATCAAGCAAAATGACCACATCTTTTTTATGCTCAACGAGACGTTTCGCTTTTTCAATCACCATTTCTGCAACCTGCACGTGGCGGCTTGCTGGTTCGTCGAAGGTTGATGCAACTACTTCACCACGCACCAAACGGGACATCTCAGTTACTTCCTCTGGCCGTTCATCAATTAGTAAGACAATAAGTACGGCTTCAGGGTAATTAATGCTAAGGCTCTGCGCAATATTTTGCAGTAACATTGTTTTACCCGCTTTTGGCGGAGCAACAATTAAACCACGCTGGCCTTTACCAATCGGAGATACTAAATCCAGAATTCGTGCAGTAATATCTTCGGTACTACCGTTACCATTTTCTAAACGAAAACGTTCATCTGGATGAATGGGAGTGAGGTTTTCAAAAAGAATTTTATTGCGGGAGTTTTCTGGTTTGTTGAAGTTGACTTGATTTATTTTTAGTAATGCAAAATAACGTTCACCATCCTTAGGCGGTCGAATCTTGCCTTCAACACTATCACCCGTTCGAAGATTGAACCGGCGTATCTGACTGGGTGATATATAAATATCATCGGGACCAGCAAGGTATGAGCTATCGGAACTGCGTAAAAACCCGAAGCCATCTTGTAATATTTCCAACACGCCAAAACCGAAAATATCTTCGCCGCCTTTAGAATGCGCTTTTAGAATTGCAAAAATAATGTCTTGTTTTCTTAAGCGAGCTAAATTTTCTAGCCCCATTGATTCGCCAAGGTTTACAAGTTCAGCAACTGGTGTGTCTTTTAATTCAGTTAGATTCATAGTTATATAGGTATACAGATTTGAAGTGAGTGATAGTTGAAATTCGAGAGTTAATTTGCTCATAGTCTATGAGCGTAAAGATAGCCGGAATATAGCACTAAAATTTTTATTAGTCCAGAATGAACCTGTTGTATTTCATAACAGGTCCAATCAGTTTTAAATTATTTGATATTAGACTCTAAAAATTCAACAAGTTGAGCTTTTGAAAGAGCGCCAACTTTAGTCGCAGCAACTTTACCATCTTTAAATAATAATAATGTTGGGATACCACGGATACCAAATTTAGGCGGCGTTCCGCTATTTTGGTCAATATTTAATTTACCGATTGTAACTTTACCTGCGTATTCAGTAGCAATTTCACTAAGAATAGGAGCAATCATTTTACAAGGACCACACCATTCTGCCCAAAAATCGACAAGAACAGGGCCTGCTGCGTTAAGTACATCTTGCTCAAAACTTGCATCACTTAAAGTTACGATATTGTCGCTCATTTTTCTCTCCAGAAAGTATTACCAGTAAATAGATACTATAACATGGGTATAGTAAAAATAATTTTTGATATTTGAATCGATCTCAATACTTATTGCAAGTATAAACTGATATGATTTGCAAATGAATAAAACACATCTAACTCAAACAAAATTTGCAGACCTTCCTCTCGAGAAAAGTCTAATTTCAGGTTTAACATCGCAAGGTTTTGAATATTGCACCCCTATTCAAGCAAAGTCGTTGCCTATCACCCTAAAAGGGAAAGATATTGCAGGACAAGCTCAAACAGGGACCGGTAAAACACTAGCGTTTTTACCTGCTGTATTTCATCACTTGTTAACCCATGTTCAACCTGAAAATCGCCGTAAGAATCAACCTCGGGCTATTATTTTAGCACCGACGCGTGAGCTTGCAATTCAAATTCACAAAGATGCAATGCCGCTAGCCAGCGCATCTAACTTACGCCTAGGATTAGCATATGGGGGCGAAAGAGTTGAAATTCAACAGAAAAAACTAGAAAACGGTTGTGATCTGTTAATTGGCACAACAGGCCGTATTATTGATTTCGTCAAACAAGGCATTATTGATCTTAGCTCAATACAGAGTGTTGTATTAGATGAAGCGGATCGAATGTTTGATCTGGGTTTTATCAAAGATATCCGTTACCTCTTTAGGCGCATGCCGGAAGCAAACGATCGCTTAAATATGCTGTTCTCTGCAACTTTATCGCACAAGGTACAAGAACTAGCCTTTGAACATATGAATGATCCAGAACATATTCAGATTGAACCTGAGATCATGACATCAGTAAATATCACTGAAGAGTTATTTTACCCTTCTAATAAAGACAAAATGCTTCTTTTATTAAGCCTGATTGAAGATGAATGGCCAGAAAAGGCGATCGTCTTTGCCAACACTAAACATATCTGTGAAAAAGTCTGGGGTTATCTTGCTGGTGACGGTTTACGCGCAGGTCTGCTAACTGGTGACGTACCACAAAATAAACGCCTTAAAATATTAGAGCAATTCACAATCGGTGAAATTGATATATTGGTTGCTACCGATGTTGCTGCACGAGGCTTACATATACCAAAAGTATCACATATTTTTAACTTTGATTTACCTGATGATTGTGAAGATTATGTTCACAGGATTGGCCGTACTGGTCGCGCTGGTGAAAAAGGGTTAGCAATAAGCTTAGCGTGTGAAAAATATGCTTTTAACTTACCTGCTATTGAAGAGTATATCAAACATTCGATCCCTGTAAGTGAATACGATAAAGATGCGCTGCTTGATTCTTTACCTGTTATGAAAGTCACCAAGTACAAAGCACACCCAAATAATCGTAAAGACAATTATCATCGCAACCACAAACGCTAAAATTGTGTCAGAGAATCGCTATACCATTATTGACCTTGGCTCCAATAGTTTCCACATGCTAACGGTACTAAAAACTAATAATGGTTTTAGTGTGTTTTCTAAAAGAAAAAGAAAAGTTAGGCTGGCTTCCGGATTAGATCCGCAGCAAAATTTAACAGCTGAAACAATGGAGAATGGCTGGGCTTGCCTGCAGGAATTCAGAGATGAATTAAATCAAATACAGCCCTGTAAAATATTGATTACTGCCACCGCCGCATTACGAATTGCTAAAAACAAACAACTATTCCTTAATCAAGCAGAAACAATTCTACAACACCCCATTAAACTAATTTCTGGTATTGAAGAAGCTAAAACTATATATCGTGGTGTTGCTTTTACAGATAACATTTCACAGCAATTACTGGTTATCGATATTGGTGGCGCAAGTACCGAATTAATCATAGGTAAGGGCAATACAGTATTGCTTGCAGAAAGCTTAAATATGGGCTGTGTGACTTGGTTAAATAGATACTTTGCAAATAATAAGCTTGATAATAACAATTTCAGCACAGCTATCAAGATGGCGAAAGCGGTTATAAACCCAATAATACAAATCTATACGGAGCACGGATGGGATCTCACTATGGGCGCTTCTGGAACAATTCAAGCGGTACAAGAAATTAATAATAAACAGCAAATAAATAAAGAACTAACGCTTGATCTACTAAATAAAATAAAACAGATGTGCATCAGTTGTAAAGATATTCACTCATTAGATATTGATGGGTTAAAAACTTCAAGAATTCCCGTATTTGCAAGTGGCTTGGCAATACTTATAGCGCTATTCGAATCACTCAACATTAAATCATTGAGACTTTCAAAGGGCGCGTTAAGGGAAGGGCTAATTAGTATTTTGTTTGCAGATAAATAAACTATGTAACTACCGCTACAATGCAGTGGCAGTAAACTTACCTTATGCAGATTGTTATTGAACTCAGCATTGAAATAGCGAAAGTTCAAACACGAGCTCCTCTTTAAAGTCCCTCACCAATAGGACATCGGCATTATTGTGCTTCATGCACAAATAGGTCATACACACTAATATCGGAAAATTTCTGCAGACATAGTCAACAAGGATAAACACTTGGTGACGGTCAGGACTCACCCGCTCTTGACAATTATTACGCAATACTGCAGGGCACGCAGAGCATAGCCCGCTCATGAACCTTGGCTAACGAAAAATTCACCCTACTATCACATGATATGAAACTACAGGACGCACAGAGCTTGTCCGCTGGTGAACCATCGCTGCCGCGATACTCGCCCTGCGGCATGCTTTTATAATCCCCATGCTCGAGTAGTCATCGCGTTAAGCGCTTAAACGAAAAAAAACCTGCTGACGTTAGTCAACAGAGATTTATCTGGATTTGATTGCCTAGCTTGGCGACGGTCAGGACTCGCATAGCTCATCCGCTCGTGAACCTTGGCTAGCCCCAAATTCGCCCTACTATCACATGGAGAGACCCCCTTGCATTGCAGTCCCTTGAACACGGTTCAAGGAAACAAAATGCAACTAAGTACCATCGGCGCAGCGCCGTTTCACTTCTGAGTTCGGAATGGAAAGAAAAGTAAGGTCCCTTGGTCCGGAGACCGAAGGACAAAACGGCAGGATAGCCGTTTTGAACATCACCGCTATAAGCAACATGGATGTTGCGCATTAAACTTTGTTTGACGCTGATGGTACCACAGCAATAGATGCTAAAAAGCAAAAAGGCCTCACCGGAACTAACCAGTGGGGCCTTTTTAAATAGGTGTCTAGCAATGACCTACTCTCACATGGGGAGACCCCACACTACCATCGGCGCAGCTGCGTTTCACTTCTGAGTTCGGAATGGAATCAGGTGGGGCCACAGCGCTATGTTTACTAGACGAAAAAGTTAATTAGAAAAGCTGGTTGTTGTTCTGAATCAGGCTATATAAATCGTTGTAAAATATGTTTCGCAAGCATATTTATTTTCTTGGTCACACACTAACCCACGTTGAGTTTTCAAAGAGAAGATTAATAATCTTCTCTGA
>NZ_JBLIEK010000090.1:0-15075 GCF_047632995.1 Psychromonas sp. | reverse complement strand
ATATAGCGGATTGGAAGTTAGACAAATTCATAGCGTGCGAAAACAGCAAGCCTGCTTGGTTTAGAGAGTGAAATATGGAATTAGCGGGTGATTTTGTAAATATTAGTTGGACTCAAGCTTGAACAATTCACTGCGCCGAATTATTCGAGTTTTTAGTTATCAGTCCTCTGAAAGTAACCTGATATCAGGTTACTTTCATTAGCGTAAGCCGAAAACATGGCGTCTACAGATAAGAATTATAGCGCTAATGTAACTGTTGATGGAGGCTGGCGTAATAATCATCTCTTGCTAATAAATCAGTATGATGACCCGAAGCACGTAATACGCCATCCTCCATTAAGTGGATTTTATCCATTTTTGTCATAGCGGTCAGACGATGGCTTATCATTAATACGGTTTTATCCTTAGCAAATTCAAATAACAAAGAAAGGATCTCTCTTTCCGTGCGTTTATCTAACCCTTCCGTAGGCTCATCCAGTAATAATAATGGTGCATCACGCAGTAACACTCTTGCAACACCGATACGGCGCTGTTCACCACCAGAAAGTTGTCTGCCACCTTCACCTATCCATGCATCAAGAGGATTTTCTCCCTCGATTAATGCTGATAGTCCGACCTTTTTAAGTACTGCAATCAGACGTTTATCATTGCGTTCTTGAGCCGCTTTTTGCTCTGTATCGGTTGAAAATTCAGGAGCATCCGGCTGCGCTAAGGTCAAATTGTTTCTTAGTGTGGCTGAAAACAGATAAATACGTTGACTCACTAAGGAGAGCCCGTCGGTTAAGGCTTGTTGGCTGTACTGGTCAATATCTACGCCATCAACTAATAAACTGCCGGAATTTGGCTGCCATTCCCGCGTGATCAATGAGAGTAAGCTTGATTTACCGCAGCCCGTTTGCCCTAACAACGCCACCTTTTCACCCGCTTTAATCGATAAATTAATTCCCTTGAGTATCTCTTCGCTGCCATTTTTATATGAGAACACGACCTCTTTGAGCTGTAATGCGCCATGTCTTATGGTTGCTTTATTTTGATTGTTAAATACGATCTCCGGTACCTGTTCAACTAATTCATTAACGCGTTTGCCCGCATTGACACAAGAGGAGAGATGCTGAAAAGCACCTGCAATAGGCATCAACATTTCAATACAGGCCAGCACCATAAAAGTTACCATCGCTAACATAGGCCCCGGCGGCTGATGTTCACCAATACCAGAAGCAGCAACATAAAGCATAAGCACCACGACTATGCCATGGCAGAAGATCAATGCTGCCTGGCTAAATGCGGTCACATTTGCCATGGCACGCTGGCTATCTAAAAGGTTTGTTTCAGATTGTGTTAATTTTTCACGAAAGCGTGCATGCGCCCCAAACAGAGAAATTTCAGCTAACCCCTGCACAAATTCCAATATTTGGATGCGTAATAATCGTTTGCTTTCGAGTTGTTTAATACCGGGTTTTCGGCCAAGAAAATAGAAGATCCAAGGTAAAATAAGCCAAATCAATAACAGGCTGGCAGATAAAATCAGTGCTAATTCCGCATCTATCCAGGCAACAAACAGATACAAACCAGCAAGCATTAATAATGCGGCTATCATTGGCGTAATCAATCGTAGATAAAGATGATCTAAGGTATCGATATCAGCCACTAACCGATTGAGCAGTTCTCCTTGTCGTAACTTTTGCATATTACGCGCACTAAGCGGCAACACCTTACGCCAGGCCCAGACACGAAGCTGAGTTAGCAGTTTAAACGTTGCTTCGTGGGTCGCTAAACGCTCACCGTATCGACTTGCGGTTCGCATTATAGAGAGAAAGCGAACGCCACCCGCGGGCGTTAAATAGTTAAACGCTTGTGCGGTTATTAGAGTTAGCCCTGCCACGGCAGATGCTGATAAAAACCATCCTGAAAGTGATAATAAACCGATACCGGCGATTAATGAGGTAATACTTAAAAACAAACCGATCAACATCATTAACCATTGATGCTTAAACAATTTAATAAAAGGTAGTAAGGCTCTCATCAGTTAAGCTCCTTATTTTCTTGCTCGGAATCATCGCTCTGCATCTGCTTAAATAACCCCGGTATGTTGTTTAAATGCTCGAAACTGCCTTGTTGAACGATTATCCCTTTATCTAACACTAAAACAGTATCCATTTGCTGCAACTGATCTAATCTATGGGTAACCATCAAACAGGATGAGTTTATCATTGCCTCACGCAATGCACTGAGCACCGCTTGTTCATTATGTCTGTCCAAACTTGCTGTCGGCTCATCTAATAAAAATAGCGCTGCATCTTGCCCAAGCGCACGCGCTAATGCGATACGCTGCGCTTGCCCCACGGAAAGACCTGCCATTTGCTCGCCAATCGGGTGCTCTAATCCCAATGCTTGTTGATTAACAAAGTCGAGTACTTTGGCCTTCGCTAATAACGATCGAACCGTCTCATCCTGCATTTTTGGGGAGGCCATCGCCACGTTATCACGTACAGTGCCATGGAAAAGCTGCGGATCTTGGCCAAGCCATGCCAAATGAGCGCGCCATTGTGATACGGCTAATTCGTTTAACTCAATACCATTAATTGTAAGCGAGCCTTGATAGGGTAAAAAACCCAATAAACCATTTAAGAGGCTGCTTTTACCCGCGCCGCTCGGACCGACAACCGCCATATGTTGGCCATTATTAAGTTGAAAACTGAGTGGCCCTGCTAAGGTAATGCCTGAATGACTCTTTACTGTAAAATCAGACGCAACTATCTCTAGTCCAGCATGCCAGTTTATTGTTTTGTGAGTTGTGCTTTTGTCAGTAGATAATGTTGTTTGCGCGCTCGTTTCCAGCTTATATTCTAATAATGTCATCAACTCTTCAGCTGCACCAATCGCCTGTGCCTTAGCATGATAATGGGTGCCCATATCGCGTAATGGCTGATAAAATTCAGGCGCAAGCATCAAGACAAACATACCTGCAAACAGACTAAATCCCGCATCATAATCACCAAAATTAAAGTGACCTAAGAAACTGAAACCAAAATAAATAGCGAGCAATGCGATAGAGATAGCGGCAAAGAACTCTAGTACCGCCGAGCTTAAAAAGGCGAGACGTAATACGGACATGGTTTTTTTACGAAATGATTCAGAGGCTGCTTCAATCTCCTTTCCTTCTGCTTCACCTCGATTAAATAGCTTTAAGGTATTTAATCCTTTTAAACGGTCCATAAAATGGCCACTTAGCTTTGCCAAAGCACTGAAATTCTTACGGTTGGCATCTGCTGCCCCCGCACCAACAAAAATCATAAATATTGGGATCAGTGGTGCCGTGCATAATAAAATAAGTCCGGCAGCCCAGTTTAACGGAAATACAACGACCAAAATTGTGAGTGGAATAAAACCGGCCAGTATCATCTGCGGTAAGTATCGCGCATAAAAATCGTGTAAGTCTTCAACTTGTTCAAGCACAATCGTTGCCCAACTGCCCGCGGGTTTACCTTTGATGAAAGCAGGCCCTAACTCACTGATTTTATCCAGTACTGCACTGCGAATTTGTAACCGTAGCCGTTTACCTGCTTCGAAACCGCTTCGTTCACGGGCATAGGCAAGTAATGCACGCACTGGAACTAACGCCAGTAAGTATAAAAACTCATTGCTGAAGTCAGACTTAGGAAGGGTGAGAATAATGATGCCATGCAGGATAGTAGAGATTAAGTAGGCTTGTACTATCAGGGCGAAGCCAGTTAATAAGCCAAATATCACTGTTAAATTGAGATAAAAACCACAAGCTTCTTTCTGTATTTTTAACCAGGAGGTCAGTTGTTTTTCTAAGGGTTTGTCCATATTGTTCCTGCAGTTCGAGTTTCATGATTGCGATTGAAAACGTAATAGAACGCAGTATCGCAGGCTCCGGCCATAAATGAAACTAATACCAAAGGAACTAAAAAGGTGAACAGTCTAGCTTGTTAAAATCAACGCTAACTACGTTGTGAGTTTTATTCAGAACGTCCTGTTCTTCACCACTTCGTGATCAGCTAAAGCTGTTCAAAATCGTTCCATACGATTTTTGTGAAGTGAGAACAACTATCTCCTGCAACTCACGCCTTGTTAGTGCTAATTTTTCCTGCGCCATACTTGATCACTTCCTAAAAAAAGAATATGAAATTATCTAAGTTTTATTAAAATCAAGGCATAAAAAAATCCGCTGTTAATGGCTTAACAGCGGATTTCAAACAGTTAATTATCTGTTTATCGGCTAAGGCAGTACTTTTTTGAACGGTTTTACAATCACATTAGCGTAAACACCCGCTGCAACATAAGGGTCGTCATCCGCCCATGTTTGTGCATCTTGCAGGGAGGTAAACTCGGCGATCACGGTTGAGCCGGTAAATCCCGCTTCACCCGGATCTTCACTATCAATAGCAGGATTTGGCCCTGCCACCAATAAGCGACCTTGTTCATTTAAGGCTTGTAAACGTGCAATATGTGCAGGTCGAGCCTGTTGGCGCAGCGCCAAGCTGTTTACTACATCGCGCGAAAAAATAACGTATAACATAGTTATTCCTTTTTTTCTTTTTCTACGGTGGCTGGTAAGTATTTATAGAGGTAAAGGCCGCTTAATACGGTAAAGGCGAGCGTAACCCCCAACAGTCCAAATACTTTAAAATTCACCCAGACATCTTGTGGTAGATTAAATGCGACATACAGATTTAACACCGCTAAGGCTGCAAAAAAGAGGGCCCATGCAACATTTAAGTTATTCCAAATATTGTCCGGTAAGCTAAGCTCTTTTCCAAGCATCTGCTTGATAATTGGTTTTTTATAGATCAATTGGCTAGCTAACAAGGCGATTGCAAACAGGGCATAAACAACCGTGACCTTCCACTTAATAAAAACATCATCATGTAAAATCAATGTGAAACTGCCAAATACTAAGACCATCAAAAAGGTGATGAGATGCATTTTTTCAACTTTACCATGTTTAAAATAGTTATAAGCGAGCAGCAACCCGGTTGTTATCATTAAGGATGCAGTGGCGGCATAAATATCAACCATCTTATAGACGGCAAAAAATATAACCAGTGGAATGAATTCAAAAAATTGTTTCATGTTTGTCTCTTTTGTAAAAGTTGGCAAGCCCACATTAACATATTATTTATGCGTTGCTAATTTCATTTTACTGATGAACTTGTGCATTTCAGTCAGTAACAGTTCGGGGTTATCAAGATTCTGTTCGATAATTTTAACCACCGCTGAACCTGATATTGCCCCTGCAGCACCCAATTTAATAGCCTCTTTCACCTGAGACGGTGTGGAAATACCAAAACCAAGCAGTGAAGGGGGCGCCTTATGTTTATTGAGCGTTGCTAACATATGGTCAACCGGCATTCCCGCCTTAGCGTCCGAACCGGTAACACCGGCACGGCTAAGCAGGTAGGTGTAACCACTGCCAAATTCGGCTACTTTTTGCAGGGTTTCCTCGGAGCCATTGGGCGGCGCGATAAAAATCTGGCGAATGCCAAATTTTTTGGCGGCTGCACGATAAGGTGCGCTCTCTTCCAGTGGCGCATCCGCAATTAATACCGAATCCACGCCCGCTTTTGCACAACGCTCATAAAAGTTTTCGATGCCGTTACGGTAGACAAGGTTAACGTAGAGCAGCAAACCGATTGGCACTGTCGGGTGCAGTTTGCGAATTTCAGTGATGATCTCAAAACAGCTATCCGGTGTCGCGCCTGAATGTAAAGCGCGCATTGATGCATTTTGAATCACTATGCCATCGGCAACCGGATCTGAAAAAGGGATCCCCAACTCCAGCGCATCAGCGCCAGCCGTTACTAATGAGTCAATAATTTTAATAGAAAGTTCACGGTTGGGATCGCCAATCGTTACAAAAGGAACGAATGCGCCCTGATTTTCAGTTTCAAGACGGTTAAATAAAGCCTGATAACGTTTGCTCATTAGAAAATTCCTCTTTCTTCAAAAATTTTTGCAACAGTAAAGATATCTTTATCACCGCGGCCGGATAGGTTAACAATAATAATCTGTTCTTTATCGTCATTTTCAATAATTTTAAGTGCATGTGCCAATGCGTGGGCGGACTCCAGTGCCGGGATAATGCCTTCCTGTTCAGAAAGTGCTTTAAAAGCCGCTAATGCTTCGTCATCTGTTGCATTTACATATTGCGCGCGCCCTGTTGCGGCGAGGTGTGCATGTTGCGGACCAACCGAGGGGAAATCAAGTCCAGCTGATATTGAGTAAGATTCTTTTACCTGACCATGTTTATCTTGCATCATTAATGAATGCATACCAAAGAAGATCCCTTGTGAGCCATAGGAGATAGGGCAGCCATGTTTACCCGTTTCGATGCCATGTCCGCCGGGTTCAACGCCAATCAATTCAACATTTTCATCTTCGATAAAATCGTTAAAGATACCAATCGCGTTAGAGCCGCCACCGACACAAGCGATCACTTTATCGGGTAAAATCCCCTCTTTTTTTAAACACTGCTGCTTTGCTTCTTCGCCAATGATTTTTTGAAATTCACGCACAATGGTCGGGAACGGGTGGGGACCTGCTGCTGTGCCCAATAGATAGTGGGTCGTTTCATAGCTGCCGGCCCAATCGCGCAAGGCTTCATTACAGGCATCTTTTAACGTTGCTGAGCCAGATGTTACTGGAATCACTTCCGCGCCCATTAAACGCATACGGAAAACATTGGGTTTTTGACGATCACAATCGACAGCGCCCATATAAATTTTGCATTTCAAACCGAGCAATGCACAGGCTAACGCGGTGGCGACACCATGCTGGCCAGCCCCCGTTTCAGCAATGATTTCATTTTTACCCATACGTTTAGCCAGCAGCGCTTGACCTAATACCTGGTTGGTTTTATGCGCGCCGCCGTGGAGCAAATCTTCACGTTTAAGGTACAGTTTGGTTTTTTTACCCTTGGTTAGATTGCGACATAAGGTAAGGGGAGTAGGGCGCCCTGCATATTCGGTTAATAGCTCTGAAAATTCGGCGATAAATTCAGGATCAGATTGTGCTTTTAAAAACGCCGCTTCTAACTGCTTTAATGCCGGTACGAGAATTTGTGGTACAAACATGCCACCGAAATCACCGAAATACGGATTTAATTCTTCCATTTTATTTATACCTTTTCTGAATTACGTTGCATATAACTTTTGATTGCGGCAAATGCGGCATCTACTTTACTTTTGTCTTTTTTACCCGGGCTAAGCTCGACCCCGGAGTTAAAGTCTAATCCCGCACAACCAATCAGCGCGGCTTGCTGCGCATTGTCAGGTGTTAAGCCGCCAGCGAGTATGATTTTACTTTTATCTATATCCGCGCCATCGAGTAGCGACCAATCAAATGCTTTACCTGTGCCGCCGGTTTGGGTGCCACAACGGGTATCAAGGAGATGTTTTTGGACATTATATTTAGCGAAATCGGGTAAGCTGTCGCTGATGCCGTGCGCCTTCCAAATTTCACATTTTTCAGGTAATAGTGCGCGCAGTGTTTTCACATATTTAGGCGTTTCATCGCCATGGAGTTGCACCGCACTTAGGCCAAGATGTTTAGCGGTATAAGCGATAAGCTCTGGATCTTCATTTTGGAAAACACCCACATAGAGTAGCGGGGCGCCAACCATAGTGAGACGTGCCTGTTCCATATCCACAAAACGCGGTGATGCATCAGCAAAAATCAAACCGCCATAGACAGCGCCTGCCTGATAAACAATTGCCGCATCACGCGGATTGGTTAATCCACAGACCTTGTTTTCACCCACTATTAAACGGCGACAAGCGCGGTCAATATTGTGCTGGCTCATAATTGAGCTGCCCACTAAAAAGCCATTGACATAGCGGCTTAAATCTTTCACCTGCGCATGGTTATAGATTCCTGATTCTGAAATCACAATTCTATCCGCCGGTATTTTTACCGCCAGATTTTTGCTGCGATTAAGATCGATACTGAGATCGCGCAAGTTACGGTTATTAATGCCGATTACATTCGCACCTAAGGCGATTGCGCGCACCAGTTCATGCTCATTGCTGACTTCGGTGAGCACGCCCATATTAAGACTGTGTGCGGTATCGCGATAAGCCTGATAGGCATCATCATCGAGCACAGATAACATCAGTAAAATCGCATCTGCCTGATAGTAGCGAGCCAGATAAATTTGGTAGGGATCAATAATAAAGTCTTTGCATATAACAGGTTGAGTTACCTGCTCGCGCACTGTTGTAACAAATTCAAAATTACCTTGAAAATATTTCTCATCGGTTAGCACTGAGATTGCGCTGGCATAGCGTGCATAAGTGCCGGCTATCAAGTCTAAATCAAACTCTTCTCTAATCAGCCCTTTTGAGGGAGAAGCTTTTTTACACTCTAAAATAAAAACGCTTTTATCTTGATCCAGCGCCGCGTAGAAATGACGGTCACTCATGGTCAGTTGATCTTTAAACTGAATCAAAGGCTGCTGTTGCTGGCGCGCTTTAACCCACTCAATTTTATCGTCAACAATTTTACCCAGAATAGTGTCTTGCAGACTTTGATCGTTTAACATTGGCTTTGCTCCGCTAATTGTTGCATTAATTGTAAAGGCTTGCCTGTTAACATCATATCAAGTGCCATTTTTGTACCCTGTTTAAAGTTATCCGCGAGTCCATTTAAGACCAGTAAGGCGGAGACGTTAATCGCCACGGCGGCTTGCTGTGCATCGCTGCCCTTACCTTGTAATATTTGTTCGATAATTACTCTATTCTGCTCTGCATCGCCGCCGAAAATAGCCTCTACAGGGTAGCGCGGTACGCCAAAGTCGGCCGGTGTTAATCTGTATTCTTTTATCTCGCCATCAATCAATTCGGCCACTTGTGTTTCGCCGTGCAGGGCAACTTCGTCTAAGCCGCTGCCAAAAACCACCATTACACGCTTCATTCCCAATTGCTTATGCACTTCTGCAATCGGTCTTAAAAGCTCAGGTGCATAGACGCCCATTAGTTCAAAATCCGGGCGGGCAGGATTGACCAGCGGGCCCAATAGATTAAATATTGAACGTGTTTTAAGCGCGCCGCGCACCGGGGCGGCAAAACGCATCCCGGCATGATATTGCGGGGCAAAAATAAAGCAGATATTAAGCGTGTCCAAACAGTGACGCGCGACTTCCGGGGTCATATTTAAATTAACCCCGAATGCGGCAAGCAGGTCTGAAGAACCTGATTTACTGGAAACACTGCGGCTACCATGTTTACACACTTTTAGGCCGCAAGCTGCCGCCACAAACGCGCTGGCCGTGGATATGTTAATGGTGCCCAAACCATCACCGCCGGTACCAACAATATCGCTAAAGGGGTAATCTGGACGCGGGAAGCTTTTCGCTTGCGCAAGTAGCGCCTTGGCAGCCCCCGTTATCTCATCCGGTGTTTCCCCTTTTATTTTCAGTGCGGTTAACGCGGAAGATAGAATGATTTCATCGATTTCACCTTGTACGACGCGTTCAAAAAAAGCTTGGCTCTGTTCACTTGAAAGTGACTTTCCGGCATACAGTTGCTCTAATATCTGATGAACATTTAACTGACTCATTTAAATAGTCCCTTTGCTGGTAACCAGATTCAAACTGGTTTCTAATAATTTTGCGCCTTCACAGGTTAAAATTGATTCAGGGTGAAATTGAAAACCTATCACCTTGTCTTTTTCATTGTAAACGGCCATGCACATGCCATTAAAATCAGCGACCACTTCCAGTGAATCCGGCACTGTTGTGCCAACTAAAGAGTGATAACGGGCGACCGACAGGGGCTGCTTTAACCCTGCAAACATACGGTCGCCACAATGGCTGATTAACGATGATTTGCCGTGCATAATGACTTCGGCTTGTCCCACAACTCCGCCGTATTGTTCAATCAGGGCTTGATGTCCTAAGCAGATACCTATGATAGGAATCTGCCCTTTACATAAACCTATTAGCTCAATCATACAGCCTGCCGCGCTGGGTGCGCCTGGGCCGGGAGAAAGAATTAAAACGGCTTCATTTTCACAATTATCAATATGGGATTTTACCTGCTGGGCAGATAAACTATTGCGGTATATTTTTACCGGGTAACCGAGCGTTTTAAACTGGTCGACTAGGTTGTAAGTAAAGGAGTCAAAGTTATCCAGAAAAAAGAGTGTTTGTTTTGTCGTTGTATTCATCTGCTTATTCTCCTGAAACGGCGGCTAAAACGTCAGCAAGTGTGCTGCCGTGTGCTAACGCGATAGCATTTAATACAGCGGCTGCTTTGCCGCGTGTTTCATCGGCTTCGGATTGAGGGTCTGAGTCAAAAACAACGCCTGCTCCCGCCTGTGCTTGGGCAATGCCATCTTTAACAAATGCCGAGCGGATAACGATACAGGTATCCATATCACCGCAACCATTGATATAACCCACTGCGCCGCCGTAGCTTCCGCGCCGTTTTTGCTCTACTTGGCGCACCAGATCGGAGGCGCGGATTTTTGGCGCGCCGACTAAGGTGCCCATGTTCATACAGGCTTGATAGGCATGCAGCGCATCAAAATCCTGGCGTAACTTGCCCACTACCCGCGAAACCAGATGCATCACATGGCTGTAGCGATCAACTTTTAGGAGGTCGGCAACATGGCGTGAGCCGGGTTCACTGATACGGGCCACATCGTTACGCGCTAAATCAACCAGCATTAAGTGCTCAGAGGTCTCTTTTTTATCTAAGCGTAATTCCAGCTCTAAACGACCGTCTAAATCTTGATTGATTGAACCATCGGGATTAAAGCCACGGCCGCGTGTACCGGCAATCGGATAAATTTCTACTTCATTTGAACTTTGCGTATATTTAAGCGCGCTCTCGGGGGATGCGCCAAACAGAACAAAATCACTGTCTTGTAAATAAAACATGTAAGGGCTTGGATTTGTTTCTTTTAGCTTGGCGTAAGCTGCGAGAGGATTTGGACAAGAGAGTGAAAAACTGCGCGAAGGGACAACTTGGAAAATATCGCCTTTTACTATGTACTCTTTTAGCTGCTTAACAATAGCGCAATATTGGTTGTCGGAAACATCCGTTGTTACTTTACCAATTAGCGGGACGAAGTGATCGTCCGGGGCGGTAAAGTCGTTGCATAGAGCTTGCAGTTGCGTCAGTCGTGAGTTAATGCGCAGTTCGTTTTCATCTGAATATAAACCGCCAAAAACGCTGCCGAGTATCTGACTTTTTTGGGTTTGATGATCTTGAATTAACAGAGTTTCTGCGACATAAAACATAAAGTCAGGGCAGATATTGTCACTCTCAGGTACCGCGAGCAGATCTTCAAAGGTGGCGATGAAATCATAGGCAAAAACGCCGCCAAGAAAGAGTGCCTGGCTATGTGCTGAGCGTTTTTTTATTTTAGCAACGATACAGCGCAGCGCATCAACTGGAGATGCTGATTTGAGGCGCTGATCTTCATCACCACTGCTATCTGATTTAGGAAAAGTGAGTTGTAATTGTGTCGGAGATTGCCCGCTAATAAGTTGGATTGAAAATTGCGGTGTAATAAATGTCAGTAAATCTTTACCGTTATCGGTTAATGCCTCGAAGTTAACGACTAAACCGCGGCAGGTTATTTTCATGCAGCTATCTATCAGCATTAAGCTTTTAAGGTGCGCTTTACTCTCAATTTCAGCGGAGTCTAAGAGCAGATTGTTGACCTCATTTTCTGTGATACGTTGGAATAAGGCGAGTGAGTTTTCAATATATCCGCACTCGACTTCAATGCTTTTTAAAACCCCAATTGGGTGAAGTGTATTCATTTTCTAATCCTTTTGACTGCTATTTAATGGCTTTTGTTGATTGCGGTTTCTATTATTGCCATCGCCAACGCTGTGTAAGGATATTGATTATGTTCATTTTATTTCTCTAATTTTATTTTATTTCTAATTTTAAAGCGCCAAATACAAAAAAAGCCCGCAATTTGCGAGCTTTAAAATTTGGTTTTTTGGGAAATTACACTATACAAAAACCTCATTGCTCGCTTAAGAGAATGAGTGCCACCAAGAATCTTTAAGAGTAATTGTAGATAAAATCATATATTATATGTCCCATAAATTTAGACATCTATTTTTTGCGATTCTGCTGTTAATGTCAAGATGATTTTTAGGATATTCATGTTAATTGATCTTCACTCACATACTAAAGCCTCGGATGGTCAGTTAACCGCCAAAGAATTAGTCGAACGAGCAGCGAATCGTCAAGTCAATATTTTAGCGATTACAGATCATGATACGGTTGATGGGTTGGCGCCCGCGCGGCAAGCTATTATTGAGCAAAATTTAAAGTTAACCCTAATTGATGGCATCGAAATCACCACTAACTGGCTAAACCATGAAATTCATCTGGTCGGTGTCAATATAAACCCGCAGCATGGCGTGTTAACTGATTTAATTACAGCGCAAAAAGAAAAGCGTGAAAGTCGCGCTGTGGAGATGGGGCGGCGTTTGGAAAAAGCAAATATTCCCGGCGTTTATGAAGCAGCGAAACGACTAGCGGGAGAGGGCGCAATCACACGAGCACATTTTGCGCGCCACTTAGTTGAAATTGGTGTGGCGGCCACTTTCCAAAAAGTGTTTGATAAATATCTGAGCCGTGGTAATACCGCTTATGTGCCCCACAATTGGGTCGATCTGGAACAGGCTATTGATATTATTCATCAGGCGGGCGGGCAAGCTATCTTAGCACACCCGAACCATTACAAATTATCGAATAAATGGATGCGCCGTCTGTTTACAGAGTTTAAAGAATTTAATGGCGATGCCATGGAAGTGGCGATGGGGCAACAATCGCCGCAAATGCGCCTGCAATTAGCGATGTGGAGTAATGAGTATGATCTACTTGCTTCACAAGGGAGCGATTTTCATTTTGTCGGTCGCTGGCGAGATCTCGGTAAAGCGTTACATCTACCGGAGATTGCAAAACCAATATGGAGTGACTGGCCAAGTTATCAAGCTTTAGCTATCAAAGAAGAAATATTATGAGTCAATTTTTTTATATACACCCGGAAAACCCACAAGTACGTTTGATAAAACAGACTGTTGAAATTCTAAAAAAAGGGGGGGTGATTATCTACCCAACCGATTCCGGTTATGCTTTGGGCTGTACTATGGATAATAAACACGGTTTGGACAAAATCTGCAAGATTCGAGATTTAGATAAAAAACATAACTTTACGCTGGCATGTAGCGATCTCTCAGAAATAGCCACTTATGCCCGCGTTGATAATCAGGCGTTCCGCGCGTTGAAAAATAATACACCGGGTGCCTATACCTTCATCTTTAAATCAACTAAAGACTTACCAAAGCGTTTGATGAACCCTGCCAAACGTACTATTGGTATCCGTATTCCCAATAATGTCATCGCATTGGCATTGCTGGCAGAGTTAGGCGAACCATTAATGACCACCAGTTTGATTCTGCCGGGCTTCCAGAGTACAGAGTTTGATCCCGAAGAGATTCGTGATCAATTAGAGAATCAGGTAGACCTGATTTTAAACGGGGGCTATCTCGGTGAGTCACCGACCACAGTGGTCGATTTTTCAGACGACAGTGTGGTTGTGGTCCGCGAAGGTGCGGGCGATATAACCCCATTTCAATAAAAGATTCAAAATAATAAGTGGCCTTGGCCACTGTTGGCATAATGAGAATTACCCAAAGGAAAAGTTAAAATGAGTGAAAAATTACAAAAAGTATTAGCACGCGCAGGTCTAGGTTCACGCCGTAAAATGGAAGCCGTTATTGCAGAAGGGCGTGTCAGCATTGATGGTAAAGTTGTTTCTCTTGGTGAGCGGGTGACCGAAGATCAAGTTATACGTGTTGATGGTCATATGATAAAAAATAAGAGTGCCGAGAAAGAGATCTGCCGAATTCTTGCCTACAACAAACCCGAGGGTGAAATTTGTACGCGCAGTGACGAGGAAGGGCGTAAAACTGTGTTTGAACGTTTACCGCGTTTAAATGGTGCGCGCTGGATCTCCATTGGTCGATTAGATATTAATACATCCGGTTTACTGCTATTTACTACTGACGGTGAATTTGCCAATAAAATGATGCACCCAAGTCAGCAAGTTGAACGCGAATATGCGGTGCGTATATTTGGTGATGTTAATGAGGCGATGCTTAACCGCTTACGGATGGGGGTGAAATTAGACGATGGTGAAGCTAAGTTCCTGTCAATTAAAGAGTCGGGTGGTGAGGGGATCAACCGTTGGTTCCACGTTGTTTTAACCGAAGGGCGTACCCGTGAAGTGCGCCGTTTATGGGAAAGCCAAGGTGTACAGGTAAGCCGTTTAATGCGTGTACGTTACGGTAATATCCATTTAGAAAAACAGTTGCCGCAAGGTGGCTGGATTGAGCTAAATCTTAAAGAAGTGAACTATCTGCGTAAACTGGTTGATATGCCAAAAGAAACAGAAACCAAAGTACAGGTTGATATCAGTAAAGTGAAAAATACCCAATCGCGTATTCGCCGTGCGGTGAAAAAGCATAGCCAACATCGTAAAGCGGGTGAACGCCGTCGTAATACGGGCCGTACCCGTAACTAGTTTGCTGCTTAGTAAATCACTGTTTAAAGAAAAGCATACTTAGGTATGCTTTTTTGTTTTCGGCACTCGCACAGTTAATGACAAAATAACAGCATACTCCCAACCCTAAATAATCGACACAATAAATCGTTTGGCAGATCTTTTATTGTTGAAAAGTGCCATGAAAACAAAATAAAATAAATAATGAAATTTATAGTTGCGAGCGCTGGTCTTATAACAGTAAATCAAAAAGTGACTGTTCAACCCTTTAATATTATCTAAAAAGGTGATCAGATTTAGACCTGATGATTCTGTTTCAGATCAGAAGATCGTTTAGAGAGGTAGATGGTTTCGCCTAAATATAGGATTTAAAATGAAAAAAATAATTATAATTTCAGTGATAATGGTAGCGATAGCTGCTTTTTTTGCTTTTGATTTGGGAAGCTTTTTAAGCTTGGAGAATATTAAAGCCAGCCAGGCAGATATCGCTCAATGGCAGGCAGATAATACTTTTATCGC
>NZ_JBLIEK010000089.1:0-15167 GCF_047632995.1 Psychromonas sp. | reverse complement strand
TGATGCGCTCCCGTTTTAGCGCGTTTGTTTTGCAGCTAGGTGATTATCTGTTTGACAGCTACCATGGCGATTATCGGGGCAGTCTCAGTGCGGCACTGTTAGCGACAAAAGCAGTTGATTGGAAAAAATTACAAATAATCGCCACTGAAAGCTTAGATGAAACAGGTTTTGTCGAATTTAAAGCCTGGTTCTTAGACGGGGGAGAATTGCATTGCCATCATGAGCGCTCAAATTTTGTTAAAGAGCATGATCAGTGGCTTTATTGCGATGGCGTTTTTTATCCTGAACAAAAATCAGGTAAGATAGGACGCAATGATCCCTGCCCTTGTGGCAGTGACAAAAAACATAAAAAATGTTGTGGCAAATAGACGTATAGCGACGAAAAAAAGAGATAATAATGGAAAAGAAAACACTACTAACCGATTGCCCTGATAGCAAAGGTCTGATTGCTCAGATCACCAATATCTGTCAAAAACACCAGCTAAATATCGTTAAAAATAACGAGTTTGTAGACCATCAACATGGTCGCTTCTTTATGCGTACCGAAATTGAGGGTTACTTTAATGATCAAACATTATTGGCAGATCTCGATTTTAATTTACCAGCAGGCTCTCATCGCAGCTTAGTGTCACAGAAGCGTAAGCGCATTGTAATATTAGTCACCAAAGAGGCGCACTGCCTCGGCGATATTTTAATGAAAAGCACCTACGGTGGTATCGATGTTGAAATCGCAGCGGTTATCGGCAATTACGATACACTCGAGGAGCTGGTCGCTAAATTTAATATCCCTTATCACACAGTAAGCCATGAAGGTTTGTCGCGTGAAGAGCATTCACAAAAAGTGCTTGAAGCTGTCGCACCTTACACCCCTGATTACGTTATTCTTGCAAAATATATGCGCATATTGACACCTAATTTTGTTGAACAATATGAAAATAAAATAATTAATATCCACCACTCATTTTTGCCTGCCTTTATCGGTGCAAAACCTTATCAGCAAGCATTTGATCGTGGTGTTAAAATCATCGGTGCAACCGCCCATTTTGTTAATAACGATCTCGATGAAGGGCCGATTATTACTCAAGATATTGCCCATATAGATCATGCCTACAGCGCGGAGGATCTTGCAAAAGCAGGCCGCGATGTTGAACGGTCAGTATTGAGTAGTGCATTGCAACAGGTATTAGATGATAAAGTCTTTGTCTATGCTAACCGCACTGTCGTTTTTAAATAATTGCCCGTTATAATCAACAAATAATATAATTGGACAACAAAAAGGCCATTAACTTTGCTTAGTTAATGGCCTTTTTTATGCGTTTATTAACGTAAAAACTTAAAGCGGCTTCACGCTGTAAACAGCCGTTGATTTACTCTTCAGTTCATTACACTTATCGCACCATAAATTTGTCGCACCACATGCCTGTAAAAGTTCAAGTTGAGAGCCGCACTTATCACATGCAGCATCTAATTTAAAATCACAGTCACACGCCGGGCAATGGGCTTTCAGCGTACTGCTGCGCGCTAATTCGTGATTACATTTAGGACACTGTAATTGCATAATTTATTTTCCTTTTTTGTGGAATTTCATCATACGCTGGCGTTTGTACATCTGATTCGGCGTTAATTTATTACGGCGCCCTTCAAATGGATTAGTACCCTCACGGAATTCGATACGAATGGGTGTCCCCATAATGCCCAGTGAGCGACGGAAATAATTCATTAAGTAACGCTTGTATGAATCAGCCAGTTTTTTAACCTGATTACCATGAATAACAATAAGTGGCGGATTATAACCCCCCGCATGTGCGTAGCGCATTTTAACACGACGTCCTTGCACCATAGGTGGATTATGGTCGTCAACCGCCATTCCCATTATGCGCGTTAACATTGATGTTGAGATGCGTTTTGTTGAAGAGTCGTAAGCTTCTTCAACTGACTCATACAGATGGCCAACACCCGTACCATGAAGCGCAGAGATAAAATGAATTTTTGCAAAGTCGATAAAACCAAGGCGACGATCTAACTCACTTTTAACACGATCCTTATCATATTCGTTCATGCCATCCCATTTATTAACCGCAATCACCAGTGAGCGCCCAGCGTTCAATGTGTACCCTAATAGCGATAAATCCTGGTCTGAAATACCATCTCGCGCATCAATAATTAATAGCACAACATTACAATCTTCAATCGCTTTTAATGTTTTGATCACCGAGAATTTTTCAACCGTCTCGTTGACATTTTTACGCCTGCGTATACCCGCTGTATCGATCAGAATATATTCACGATCATCGCGGCTCATGGGAATATAAATACTGTCTCGCGTTGTCCCGGGCATATCATAAACAATCACCCGCTCTTCACCTAAAATACGGTTAGTTAGGGTTGATTTCCCGACATTAGGGCGACCGATTAAGGCCAATTTAATGGGCAGATTTTTAAGACGCTCCTGCTCTTTCAATAAGGCTTCTTCATCGTCTTCAAGGTATTCAGCTTCTTGAGCAAACTCATCAAATTCATCTTCTTCAGGAAGATCCTCGAAGAAACCGTCTAATGCGGTATCAATCATTTGCCGCACGCCTTTACCTTGCGCCGCTGCAATATGATAAACCTCACCTAAACCGAAGGCGTAAAACTCAGCACAGGCGGAATCCGCATCAATACCGTCAGTTTTATTGGCAACAATAAATATCTTTTTATGTTGTTTGCGCAGATGATCGGCAATCGCTTGATCCGCCACCATCATTCCCACACGGGCATCAACGAGAAATAAAACAGCATCGGCTTCTTCAATTGCTTGCAAAGATTGCCCGGCCATTAACGCATCAATTCCCTCTTCATCCCCAGTAATACCTCCGGTATCAATGACAATAAACTCTTTCTCATCGATTTTTGCTTGCCCGTATTTACGATCTCGCGTCAAACCAGGAAAATCCGCAACCAACGCATCACGAGTATGAGTCAAACGGTTAAATAAAGTCGATTTACCGACATTTGGACGGCCAACTAAAGCGAGCACTGGTAACATATTTCAATCCTATAAACAAAAAAAAAGCCCCTCGGCAAAAAGGCGAGGGGCTAGTATACAGTAAATAATTAAGTAATTATTCTACATTTAACGACGGTTTTTCAATGGCAATTAATTTACCACTGCGCGTTTGCAGATAAAGGTGGCTGCGCGTCGCAATAGGCTGCATATAGAGACCATCCGAATCAAGATATTGCTGCGCAACAAAGCTACCATCATCGCGATTTAACCAATGCAGATACCCTTCGCCATCACCCACAACAATATACTCATTGGCCACAGTAACACCCGTTACATTGCGGTATGCAAGTTGATCATTTACCCAAAGTTCGGTGCCTGATTTTTTATCTACAGCAAAAACATAGCCTCGGTAATCACTTAAATAAAGTGTATTACCCGATAACGCGATATCACTAAAGCCAGCGTATTTACGTGACCAAAGCTGTTCACCTTTTAGTAAATCGATAGCAATCAGGTTGCCGTTATACGCAAGCGTATAAACAATGCCGTTATTAATAATGGGCTGCATATCGACATCGACCAAGCGGTCCAGCTCAGTTGCTCCGTGTGGACGCGCAACTGGCAACTGCCAAAGAGGACGCCCGTCGGCTAATAAAGCCACGGCAACAAACCCATCAGCTCGGCCGTAAACGATTCCCCCTTGTGAAATTGACGGTGTGGCACTGCCGCGCAATGTTAACTTGGGCTGCTTATTAGTTAAGGTCCAGAGCTCCTTTCCAGTGTCAGCATCTAATGCAATCAGATCACCACGAGAGGTGTGCACCACAACCTTACCCTCGCCATAAACTGGTTGTGCGATGATTTCACCCGTGACGTTAGCCAACCACTTTAACTTACCATTACTTTTATCAAATGCTAAGAGCTGGGCATTTTCAGTACCGATAAATAACGTATCCGTTGCTAACGCTATCCCGCCTGAAAATCGTGCCGAGCGGTTTAATTCATTACTTGGATCGTCACTAAAATCATTTGACCAAATTAATTTTCCGCTATCCAGCTGAAATGCTTTTAGTTGGCCATCGCGCGATGCAACATAAACGCGCTGCAGATCAACGGCAGGTTGTAATTGTGAATAATATTTATCAACACCATCACCAATACTATTCTGCCAAGCTATTTGCGGCTGATATGAACTTTCAAAAACAGGCAGCTCTGCCATTACAACCACATCATCTTCACTGGAGAAAATGGAGCAACCTGCTAATAAAAAAGTAGCGCTGCCAATAATAGCAATACGCTTGAAGCATTTTTTCATCTGTTCTCTCAATCTATTTTTCAGCGTCAAGAATAGGCGCGGTAATAGATGCATCGGCAGGTAGAGCAAGATCATCAAACAGTAACTGTAAAATGGGATCCACGCGCCCTTTGCTTGCATTGATCGCATCTTGGAATGCAGAGCGTGCTTTTTCTAGTTTATCTTGTTTTAGATAAATGCTGCCTTTCACTTGGTAAGCTTTTGCTAAAAAGTTTTTTTCAGAAATCAACGCCAAGGTTATTAGCGCCTGCTCATACTCACCCAGTTCAAATTGAACACGTGCTAATCGCAGGTTAATCACTGCGTTAAGCGGTGCGTAGCTATTCTGACTTTGCAGCTGCACTAATTGTGTTTGCGCTAATTTAAAGTCTTTTTGCGTAACCGCTTCTTTTGCGAGCAGTAAAGAGGCGAGTACGCCATAACTATTATCAATATTATCAGCAACAAATGTGCTTATATTTTCAAAATCTTTATCTGCACCTTGTGCCTCAAATTTGAGCAACATATCAGAATAAGCTTGTGATGCACGCTCTTGACCAGTAAGAACGGATTCATTATAAAAACGCCATCCCCATAAACCAACCAAACCAACAACAGCACCTATGATTAACGTATTGCCGTTCTCTTTCCACCAGCCTTTGATTGCATCAACTTGCTGTTCTTCTGTTTCGTAACCTTCGATAATATCAACCACTTGTGATTCCTTATAAATTCAATTAGTTAAAAATAAGTAGGTAATACCTTAATTAACTGATCCATTGCAACCGTTTGTTGCGGTGTCTTACCTTGTAATTCTTTTATTGTGACGCAGCCACTATCCAATTCACTTTCGCCGATAATTAATGCGATGCGCGCACCGCTCTTATCTGCTCGTTTCATCTGTTTTTTAAAGTTGCCCGCGCCACAATGATGCATTATTTTAAGCATGGGTAATTCAGTGCGGATACACTCCGCCATTTTAAAACCGGCAAGGGAAGTACCTTCACCGACTAATACACTGTAGATATCAACGTCATTTTTAACATCCTCATTTAATGCCAATGTTTCCAGCATCAAAATGATTCGCTCAAGGCCCATTGCAAAACCAACAGCCGGGGTGGTTTTGCCTCCTAACTGCTCGACCAAACCATCGTAGCGACCACCCGCACAGATAGTTCCTTGAGACCCTAAGCTGTTTGTTACCCACTCAAAGACGGTGCGATTATAATAATCAAGTCCGCGCACTAAACGCTCATTAATAACATATTTAACGCCAACAGCATCCAGATATTTTTTTAACTGCTCAAAATGTGCAACAGATTCGTCATCAAGGTGTTCAGAAAGTTTCGGCGCATCAACTAATAACGCTTGGATTTCTGGATTTTTGCTGTCTAAAACACGCAAAGGGTTAGTATGCATACGGCGTTTGCTATCTTCATCTAGCTTATCAACATGTTGCGATAAAAACTCAACTAACGCCTGTTTGTATAACGCACGCGCTTCATTGCTGCCTAATGAATTCAACTGCAATTCTACATGCTGCTCAATCCCCAGCGCTTTCCAGAGACGCGCTGACAGTAAAATCACTTCCGCGTCGGCATCGGCACTGGCGATACCGAATGTTTCCACGCCAAACTGATGAAATTGACGATAACGTCCTTTTTGCGGACGTTCATGGCGGAACATAGGTCCGGTATACCATAAACGGCGTTCCTGATTGTACAATAAACCATGTTCATTGCCCGCACGCACGCACGAGGCGGTGCCTTCCGGGCGAAGCGTTAAACTATCACCATTGCGATCTGCAAAGGTGTACATCTCTTTTTCTACGATATCAGTTACTTCACCAATTGAGCGCTTGAAAAGATTGGTATTTTCAACAATCGGCATACGGATTTCAGAATAACCATAACTGCTAACAACTTGTCTAAATAACGATTCTAATTTTTGCCAAACAGGTGTTTGTTCAGGTAGGGTATCGTTCATGCCACGAATAGCTTGGATCTTTTTTGTCACAATGTTTTCCGAATGCGTAAGTTAAAAATAAAATTGTTCATTATTATAAGGGCTTTTCAGCTCAGATGAAACCGTACTTAGCCGATAAATAGCAGAAACATAGTAACTAAGAGCCGCGCTGCTATGCCTTGGTGGGGTACAGCAAGTGGCCGTTTTTTCCTGTGCAAGCAACATCCCAGGTGCGATATTTTAAAAATTTAGCATTTTAATTATGCCTTAAAACGAGATTCTACGCGCATTTTTGACGGTTGGGTCTGACCAAGCTACTCTCATTGCCAGTAGCGCTATATAGTGAAAAGGTATAAGTGAAATTATACAAAATACAGTCTGCACTTTTTGATTTCATGAACATCCAACAGGGCCCGCACAAACGTCGGGAGCGAGAGCAGAACAAAATGAAGAAAGCCAAGAAACTCAATATCCGAATTAATTTTGTAACACCAGTAGATAACGCGGCTAAAGAAGAGGCAGGCTATATTTATCATTGGCAGCGAATTATAGGGGCGACTCTGCTGCTAGCCATTACCGTTGCGGTGCTAGCTGGCTGTGTATTCAATTATTTAAATCAACCCGTTAAGCCAACACAGGAGACTAAAGCCGTTATTACTACGCCTTTTAACTCCGTAAAAGAGAGCTCAATAGCAATACAGTCTGTGAGTAAAACGGCTATCTCCAACAGTGATAATAAGGGAACAGAGACAGCGGTAATAGATGAAAACAAAAATAAAACGCTAACAGCACAGCCTAAAACAGCGCCTGACGTTATTTTTACTGCCGTCGACACAACCGTATTTTCAGCGCATATTAAACGCTTTGTAATTTCTAAAGCCGTAATAAGTAAAGAGCCTGTAGGCTCCATCGATGACATTGTTTTTGATGCCAACAATATTGCAACTGTATACGCATACTCTGACGCTGTCGGATTAAAAGATAAAACACTCTATTACAAGTGGAGTTTGGACGGTAAAGCGATAGCTAAGGTGAAAGTAGGTGTATGGTCTAACCGTTGGAGAAGTTATTCAAGAAAGTTTATCCGACCGCATATGCACGGTGATTGGCAGGTGGCACTGTTCAATGGGAAAGGAGAAATGTTGGCCGTCCATCGATTCCATTACTAGGCGATAGAGCAAGAATGGGCTTATTAATAAGTCCTCAACCACAGTAATTAAAGTCCAATAAGAGAGCACCTCCCAAATTCAAAAAAACTTTATTTTTATCAGTTTTACTAGTTGAGGAATAGCCTGTTTAGGCCAAAGGTATTGATATTTTAGCGTCAAAGAGCGCCAACCGTAAAGCTCATATTTTCTGGCACTGGTGGCAAGTTGACTGGCGCAGCGCCGCAGTTTTACGCCCTGCTGCTTAGCCTGCCATACCAACAGGTGATCCTCGCCGTAAGGGGTATCTTCGCGATAACCACCTAAGCTATTAAAGGTTTCTTTGCTAACAAAAAAGCCCTGATCGCCAAATGGCAAGCCAAGCAGATTGGAGCGAAACCGGGCACCGGCTTCATTGATTTTAAGTCGCCAACTGCTTTTATCGAAAAAATAGAGGTCGAAATAAAAGAGTGAATTCTGGCTATTTTTATTCGCCAGGCAAGCAAGTAATGCGTTGATATTATCTGCCGTGATTTGGCTATCAGCATGTAAAAACCAGATAAAGGGTTGCCGAGCCAAGGCTGCCCCTTTATTGAGTTGTATCCCTCGCCCTTGCGTGCTGTAGATAAGCTGCCAGCTTAACCTGCAAAAACGCCGCTTTAAGCTCGCTAACTGTTCGCCTAACTGCTCACCATTGCAGGCAACAATGATAATTTCGCTGCCGTCCGGCAGCAGAGAAAAATCATCACATAAGCGTAACCACTGGCGCTCACCCTTGGCCAGCGGGATCACAATTGACAGTGAAATGTTGTTCATCTTATCTTTTCAATAGTTGCAGTAATGCTTTTTTATCCTCGGGAATATGATCCAAAGGGGTAAGCACGGCACAAGCCAGACTTTGTCGTTGCGCACTATTGTCGTCAGCGGCTTGATGGTAATGGGCAAGATAGGTTTTTAGCAGCAATTTTGCTTTTTCTAAACTTTGACCATAACGAGAGATCACCTGCTCAACGGTAACATGATGAGCAGGATCATCCTGCCAGCAGTCATAATCGGTTGCGATAGCAATAGTGCAGTAGCAGATTTGCGCTTCTCTGGCTAAAAACACTTCCGGTACATTGGTCATGCCGACCAAATCAGCCTTTACCGCATTTTTTAAAAACAGACTTTCAGCACGCGTGCCTAAACGCGGCCCATCGACACAGGCATAAGTTTTGTTTTGATGCAGCGTAATCTCCAACTGCTTGGCCGCCTTAGCGATATTTTCTGCCAGCTGTGGGCAGGTTGGCTCTGCCGTTGATACATGCGCGGCAATGCCTTCACCAAAAAAGCTTTTCTGCCGATCCCCTTTTATAAAATCAAAATATTGAGATGGAATGGATAGATCGCCCGGCGCAATCTCCTGTTGCAAAGAGCCGGTCGCCGACAGCCCGATAATTTGTGTCACGCCAAGGCTTTTAAGTGCCCAGATATTAGCGCGATAGTTAACTTCATGCGGTAAGAGCTGATGGCCACTGCCATGCCTTGCTAGGAAAAATAGTTTTAATTGCCCATACTGGCCTTCGATAATTTCAGCTGAAGGCTGACCATAAGGTGTGTCCAGCTGGTGATTGGCAATGATATCCAGACCTTCAAATTGATAAATTCCAGTGCCACCGATAATTGCGAGCATATTGTTATTCCTTTAATGGGAGGTGATCAGTTGTTGTGATAATTCGTCTATCCAATGCTTTATCTGGTCTCTTACTTGGCGGTAACAATCTAATACCCTTGTTTCATCTGTCAGCCCTTGTGCCAGCTTAGGCGGATCATCAAACTGATGACAGATAACTTGGGTTTCGCCGTCAAATGCAGGACAGTTTTTATTCGCTTTATCACACACAGCAAAAACCAGATCAAAATTGATATCAGAGAATTCACTGAGCAGTTGCGAGCGATGCTGATTCATATCGATACCGGATTCCTGCATCACTTTAACGGCATTAAGGTTGAGTCCATGCGCTTCGATACCCGCCGAATAAAATTCAACATTCTCAAGGTTAAGGGACTTTGCCCAGCCTTCCGCCATTTGACTGCGACAGGAATTACCAGTGCATAAAAACAGCACATTAGTTTTTTGCTTCATTGTTAATATCCTTATGTCTCACTACAGGAGGATCCATAGGCAAAACAGCTGTAACATCTGTGATGCTTCATACTTATTCGCAGCTGCTGGCTTGCTTTCAGATCACTGCCCATCTCATATTCAAGATCATCATCAACCAGCGTACAGGCATACACCTTCATTTTTCCATCGCGTTTTACGACCATTTTAGAGGAATGGCACATAAACTTTTCACGGCTTTGGGCACTTTGATACTCGGTCATACAGTGCTCGCTAATATGCGGGACGTGTGGCAGTGACCCCGGCGTTAGAAAATCGGGAAAGGCAACCATAGGCAGATCATCCGGCAGCCCGTTAAGGGCAAAAAGTTGTTTGAACCCCTGCTCAATCTCCGCGCTATTTTCATCTTGTTGCATATGCCGGGCAACAGAAACAGGAAAACCACGCTGGTGCAAAGCATTTAAGCCGCTAATCACCTTGGCAAAGTTCCCTTCACCGCGATGGGCATCATGGTTGTCAGGGTGCACATTATCGAGACTCACCCTTAAGGAGATAGGATAGGGATTAGCTGTCAGATCAGTTAGCTTATCTAAGCGCTTTATTAAGGGCTCGGTGCCATTAGTGAGCACCAGAACCGGCTTATATTGTGAGGCGTAATCAAGAATTTCAATAATTTCCTTAACCAGGAAAGGCTCGCCACCGGTAAAGGAAAACTTCTCGACACCCATTTCCAGCGCCTGATCTATATAAGGTTTGATTTCTGCCAGCGTTGGTGAGCCCAGGCGTTTATCGGCTGGGTTTGAACCTTCCAGACAAAAGTCACAGGCCAGATTACAACGTGTTCCGGTATGAAACCACAGCTCTTTTAAACGCTCAGGTTGGATATAACCGCGCGGGGAGCCCTGCGGTGTTATATGCCATTCATTTGATTTTTTAGCACTTACCATTAGCAGCCCCTAGCAGCATCCGCCACTGTTGTTTTGATCCATGCTCTGCTCAAAAGGCAGACTCGTTCCACATCCGGCAAAGATGCCAAAGTGGGTAGCGAAATTTCCGATAAATTCAAAATGAGTTTTAAATCGGGTGTCGTGGAGCATTTTCCATGTGTTGCCACAAACGGGGAATACTTTACCTGTTTCGATATGGTGGTGTTTATCTAAGTTAAAGGCTTTCGGTTGTTGCGTTATGCTGCCTTTATAGATAACGGCCTGGCCATAATCTTCACAATGGCTCTCAAGAGAGGGCAACTTAAACAGCCGGTAGGTTGCCGAGAAAAAGTTGATATGGCCTATTTTGGCGCTTATTTTGGGATTATCTATGCTAAGCGGTCTGTCACTAACCAGCCGCGGATCGGCAAAGCCTGCTTTTTTTGCCAAATTGATAAAATCGTTCCAGTACAGCGCGCCACTTAAACATTCTCCATAGAGCAGCGGATCATCAACCAAGTTTTGCGCAACACGGCGATCTGCATAGACATCGGAGAAATAGAGCTCACCGCCTTGTTTGAGTAATTCATAGGCCTGCTTTAAAACCGCTTCCTTGTCCGGTGAGAGGTTGATTACACAGTTAGAGACAATAATATCGAAGCTGCCAGGTTCAAGATCTAATTCATTGAGCTTCTCAATATAGCCTTTTTTAAAACTGGTATTGGCAAAACCAAATTTTTCCCCATGATACTGTACATGGCGATTAGCAACCTCAAGCTGCTCATCCGTCATGTCTACGCCAACCACTTCGCCTTGTTCGCCAACCAGTTGCGCTAACGCATAAACGTCACGACCAGAGCCACTACCAAGATCGAGAATTTTGGCACCTTCTAATAACTCTGGACAGACCAGACCGCAACCGTAGTAGCGCATCATCACCTCATCGTGAATATTGCTCAGCACAGACTTTAAGTATTCCGGCATCGCATCATCTGTACAACAAGCATTGGTTTGCAGATCGCCTGAGCTTTGTAAGGTTTTTCCGTAATATTCCTGAACGAGATCATGCATAATGCGCGGCCTTTATGAGTATATTTATTTGTTTAAAGAGATCCTGCCTGGCTGGACGTTTATCCTGAGCAAGATCTTGCGTTAACTGCACTAGTTGTTGCTCGGTATCTATATCATATGTGGGGGAGGTTTTGGCGACAGTAGAGTCCTGCTGTTTGCAAAGCTGTTCAAGTGATGCGCCAAGCTGCGCCGTACTCCAGGGTAAATCCCTCATATCAGGCCAGGGCTTGTTAGATGCCATCATTGTCACTCCGCCATCAAGTGCTGGCGATAATGCCACATCATGGTTTTTTAAGGCATCGATTATTTGCAGATAATCCTGCGCTGTTAAAATAGGCGCATCACTGCCGATATAGATAATTTGCTGATGCCCAAGCTCTCGAAGCTGCCTGTCTAAACTATTGAGACGCTCACCTAAATTACCTGCAACTTGTGGAATAACTAAAGTCGCTTTGCTGAGCAGATCTGTAGCCCATTGTTGATCACCATCATGAGAGGGGGAAATCACTACCTTTCCTTGCCAGCCGTTTAAATCTTCCACAGCGCAATTGAGAAGAAGTTGGGCAAAAACCAAGGCTTTTTCCGCCCCGATGGTCTCAGCAAGCCGCTGCTTACCCTGATACAAAGCAGGACGTTTACAGACTAAAACGAGTGTGCAATCGGTCGCTAATAAATTGATAGTTGTCTCCTATTTAGCAAATAATTTATTTTTCCTGATTAAAGTGACAGGCGTAAATAGATTTAAATTTCGTACGTAATTATTCTCTATCTCCGCTAATAAATAGGACTCTTTTATTAGCGGATTACATTCAAGGACCAATTATAATCTAAATATTCAATATCAATATCCCCACGTAATAACGCCTGTTGCTGCTGCTCAGTTAACTTAAGTGCCTTACCGTTCTTTACTAAAAATTGCGCTAAAGTTTGCTGCTGCTCAAAATCATCTTGATACCATTTAAATATTTTAGAAATTTGTAATTCGTTTCCCTGTAAACGGTTACGACTGCTATCGGATAAAAATAGATTTATTGCATCGCTAAGTTGTGCTTCAAGAAGATCACTTTGATAGGCCTCCCCTCTCAAAGCAGGACAACCAATACTGGCACAATTAAGTGCAAAATGAATGCGCGGCTCTTTAAAGTTACCACGAATAAGATCTTGCTCAATATTATCTAACGAGCGCGTTTTACCTAATAAAGGAATAAAATCTTTTTTCCAGGGAGAACTGAATAAAGAGCCAAGATCTTTAATCGATTCAAGATTAGGATATTCAGTTAAAATCAACTCGACAGTCCATGCATTGTAGCCATTAATTAAAAAAGCTAAGCGTTGTGATTCTGACCATCCCTGAAAGGTAACGTCAGAGACTTTACTCAAAGCAGCCAAATATTGCTTAAGCTCGACGCGATCCGTCTTCATGCCGGCATAATCAACTTGGGTCGCTCGACCTTGCTGAATATTGACAACATATTTTTTTAACAATTGATCCCACTGTTTATGTTGAAAATCTGCAGCTGAGGCCGAAGCCCCGGAAAGAAAAAACAATAAAAAAAGACAATTAACCAGCAACCCTTTTATGATTTTCATGATTTTCAACCTCTTCGCCAGTTGTGATATTTAGCCAGCCAAACTAATATTTTTTGCGGTGCATGCGCTCGCTTCCATTCACCTGCTGCGTATTTATTCGCTTCAGACATAGTAGGGTAGGTATGTATGGTGCCTAGTATTTTATTTAAACCAAGCCCGTGCTTCATTGCCAGGACAAACTCAGGTAATAAATCTCCGGCTTGAGCGCCGACGATAGTCACCCCCAAAATAGTATCCTTACCCGGTTTAGTTAATACTTTAACAAAGCCCTGATCAGTGCCATCGGCAATAGCACGATCCAAGTCATCAAGCCCGTAACGCGTCACTTCATAGGCAATACCTTGCTGCTTCGCATCTTGTTCGTTTAATCCTACTCTGGCAACTTCAGGATCTGTAAAGGTCGCCCAGGGGATCACAGAATAATCAACTTTGAATTTTTTAAACTGTCCAAACAGTGCATTCACAGCGGCATACCATGCTTGATGAGCTGCGGTATGGGTAAACTGAAAAGGCCCGGCCACATCACCCGCAGCAAAAATATTCGGATATAAAGTTTGCAAATAACCATCAGTAATGACGGTGTTCTTGGTAGAAACGCCAATATCCTCTAAGCCATAACCACTGAGACGGGCGACTCGGCCAACGGCGCAGATAAGTTGGTCAAACTCAATCTGCTTTTCTTTACCCTCAAATTCCACAACCAATATTTTACTGTCGCCATTTTTTTCTAATCGTATCGCTTTATGGTCCGTCAGTACCTGCACACCATCAGCTTCTAATGAGGCTTTGGTAAGATCTGATACTTCAGGATCTTCCCTTAGCATAATGCGAGGAGCCATTTCAATTTGTGAGACTTTCGAACCTAAACGGGCAAAGCTTTGTGCCAACTCACAACCTATCGGTCCTCCGCCTAAAACCACTAAACGCTTAGGTGCATCATCTAATTTTGCAAATTCATGCCAAAGCGTATCGCTGGTCAGATAACCGACCTCTTCTAAGCCCGGTATAGGCGGCACAAAAGGCTTGGCGCCCGCGGCAATAATAATAGAGCGCGCGGTTAATCTTTGACTTGTGCCATCATTTAATTTTATTTCCACAGTCCAAGGGTCGACTAATTTGCCGTAGCCTTGCAGTACTTCAACACCCAGTTTTGTATAGCGATCGATGCTGTCATGAGGCTCTATGGCCGCAATCACTTTATGTACCCTATCCATGACATTACGAAAGCTAAAAGTGGGCGTCACTGACTGCAGTCCATAATGGCTGGCAGTAGACATTTGCTTGGCAACTTTTGCACTTTTGATTAAAGCTTTGCTGGGAACACAGCCATAATTTAAGCAATCACCGCCCATTTTATGCGCTTCAATCAAGGTCACTTTTGCTTTCACAACAGCTGCAATATAAGAAGAAACTAAACCCGCTGCGCCGCCGCCAATAACTATCAGGTTACGGTCAAATTGTTTTGGTTTATCCCATTGCGCATAGACTTTACGCTGCTTTAGAATAGCTATCATTTTTTTGGCTATCCAGGGAAACAGACCAAGCAAAGCAAATGAGAGCAATAAACTAGGGGATAATATGCCCGACAAACTATCAACTTGAGCCAGTTGTGTCCCGGCATTAACAAAGACGAAGGTCCCTGCCAGCATGCCGACCTGACTTACAACAAAAAATGTTGCAGTTCGAATGGGGGTTAAACCCATCAGTATATTGATTAAGAAAAATGGGAATACAGGTACCAAACGCAGCGTAAAGAGATAAAAAGCACCATCCCGCTCAATCCCCTGATTAATCGTTTTTAGACGCTCGGAAAACTTATTTTGTATAGTGTCGCGAAGCACAAACCGAGACATCAAAAAAGCCAATGTAGCACCGATACTTGAAGCAAAGGAAACGATCAGCAACCCCCAAAACAGCCCCAAAAAAGCACCTGCCGCAATAGTCATTACAGCCGCTCCAGGTAACGATAATGCGGTAACCGCAATATAAACGGCAAAAAAACTCAGCGCGGCGATAAAAGTATTATCGGCCTGCCATTGAGCGATATCAGCCTGGCTGGCTTTAATATTCTCCAAGCTTAAAA
>NZ_JBLIEK010000088.1:0-15222 GCF_047632995.1 Psychromonas sp. | reverse complement strand
CAGTAGTATAAAAATGGCCAGTACCAGCACTTGAATTTAAACGAATTTTATCACGCATTTTAAAGCTCCTTAAACTTTTTCACCCTTGGCACGAATATCAGTTAACACTGAATCAATACCTTTCTTGTCGATGATACGCATCCCTTTAGTAGTTAGGCGTAGTTTTACAAAACGGTTTTCACTTTCTACCCAAAAACGATGTGTTTGTAGGTTAGGTAAAAAACGACGTCGTGTGCGGTTCTTTGCGTGTGATACATTGTTACCAACAGCTGGACGCTTGCCTGTAACTTGACATACTCTAGACATGTCGAAATTCTCCAAAATAATAGTTTTACTCGAGCAAAATAGTCGAACACCTTTTTAGCCGTCGCCAAAGGCGTCGAGGGCGCATTTTATACATGATTGAGTATGAAAGATCAACAAAACTGTTTCTTTTAGTGTTAAATCCACCCATTTTCCGCAAAAGAGGTGCATTTTTTATCTCCAATAATGAAATGGTCCAAAACGCGCACGTCAATTAAGTGCATTGCAGCGATGATTTTTTCGGTTATTTTTTTATCTGCGAGACTGGCTGTTGGATCGCCAGATGGGTGGTTGTGCACCAAGATAATAGCGGCAGCATTTTCGGCCAATACTTTCTGGGCAATAATCCTCGGGTGCACGGTTGCGCTGTCTATAGAGCCAAAGAAAAACTCATGGAAAAGGATCACGCGGTGTTGTGTATCCAAAAGAAGCGCGGCAAACACCTCATAGGGTAAGTGGTGCATTTTGGCATTCAGGAATGCTTTTGTTTGTGCTGCACTGGTTAATGCTTTTCCTTTACGGATTGGCTCCTGCAGATAGCGGCTGGACATCTCTAATACAGCTTGTAACTGCGCGTATTTTGCCTGCCCTAACCCTCTTTTACCGCAAAATTCAATTTCTGACGCGGCAAATAACCCGTGTAGGGAGCCAAATTCTGTAATTAATTGCCGTGCGAGCGAGACCACATCCAATCCTTTACAACCGGTTCTTAAAAATATGGCGAGTAATTCCGCATCAGAGAGGATACTTGCACCCTGAGATAAGAGCTTTTCACGCGGTCTTTCCTGGTCGGGCCAATCTTTTAATTTTGTCATAAATAAAGCATGCCGATTATATAAACAAGAGCTTAAATCTAGTAGATTTTGTCACATATTGCATAACTACTTTGTGTTATCCTGTTGCTCTTTTTTAATTGTGCCCGAACTATTTGGGCTGTTTATTGAGTTTCGCTTATGTCTGTTATTCACGCCTTAGCAGGAAAAAAAATCTTATTGGGCATTTCTGGTGGCATTGCCGCTTACAAATGCGCTGAGTTAACCCGTCGCTTAAAAGATCAGGGGGCGGATGTTCATATTGTAATGACCTCTGCAGCGAAAGAGTTTATTACGCCGTTAACCATGCAGGCTGTTTCCGGTCACCCCATTGCTGATGATCTGCTGGATCCTCGCGCCAAATCGAGTATGGGCCATATCGAGTTGGCGAAATGGGCTGATATTGTCCTGTTGGCCCCCGCGACGGCAAATTTGATTGCACGATTGCGCGCCGGTTTGGCGGATGAATTATTAACGACCTTATGTTTAGCAACCTCTTCGCCAATTGCCGTTTCACCGGCAATGAATATGGAAATGTACCAAGCGGCAGCAACGCAGGAAAATATCGCTGTGCTGGCTCTGCGGGACTTTTTAATCTGGGGGCCGGGAGAGGGGCCGCAAGCCTGTGGTGATATCGGCCCCGGGCGGATGCTTGAGCCTAGCGATCTGGTCTCTAGAGTAGTCGATTTTTTTGCTGTTCAGAAATCTGTTTTTGCTGATGTGAATATCACTATTACGGCAGGGCCGACGCAAGAAGCGCTTGATCCGGTTCGTTATATCAGTAATCACAGTTCAGGTAAAATGGGCTTTGCATTGGCACAAGCCGCGCAAAAGATGGGGGCAAATGTAACCTTGATAAGCGGACCTGTGAATCTAACCACCCCCTACAATGTAAAACGAGTCGATGTAATAAGTGCGTCAGAGATGCATAAGGCGAGTCTAGAAAACCTAGATAGCTGTGATATTTTTATCGCCTGTGCTGCGGTGGCGGATTATCGGCCGGAAGTGGTTGCTCAGCAAAAAATGAAAAAACAGCAAAGCATTGATGATTTAACTATTAAACTGGTTAAGAATCCAGATATTATTGCGGCGGTGGCTGGTGATAAAAATCGTCCTTTTTGTGTGGGGTTTGCAGCTGAAACTGAAAATATTGAACAGTATGCAAAAGACAAACTGACACGTAAAAATTTAGATCTGATTGCCGCTAATGATGTTGCCGCTGTCGGGCAAGGTTTTAATAGTGAAAAAAATGCACTCTCTGTGTTCTCTGCCCTGGAAAGATTTGATATAACGCTAGCTGATAAAAAAATAGTCGCGCATCAATTGCTTGAAATTATTTTTAAGCAATATACTTTGTCAAATACTCGCCCACAAAATAATGGATCATAATAATGAAACAAATTGAACTTAAAATTCTTGACCCGCGTATCGGTAATGAGTTTCCGCTGCCTGAACATGCAACTGCAGGATCGGCGGGTATGGATTTACGCGCATGTATTGATCAGCCTATGATTATTGAGGCGGGTGAAACCCAGCTTATTCCTACCGGCATTGCGATTCATATTGCCGACCCCAAGCTTGCCGCAACCATTTTGCCGCGCTCAGGGCTTGGTCACAAGCATGGCATTGTATTAGGTAATTTAGTGGGATTGATCGACTCAGATTATCAGGGCCCGTTAATGGTTTCCTGTTGGAACCGCAGTAAAGAAGCTTTTACCCTGCAACCTGGTGAGCGGCTGGCACAGTTAGTGTTTTTACCTGTCGTGCAAGCCACATTTGAAATTGTTGATAGTTTTGACAGTAGCACTCGCGGTGAAGGTGGCTTTGGACATTCAGGAAAACATTAATTTAACAGAGGAAGTTGCCAACAATGGGAACACAAACAGCGAAAAAGAAAATAAACCGCAAGGATGATATTTTACGTGCCCTAGCTACTATGCTTGAAGGTAATCCCGGGCAGCGTATCACTACAGCTAAACTTGCCGCTGAAGTGGGCGTTTCTGAAGCGGCTTTATATCGCCACTTCCCAAGCAAAGCGCGCATGTTTGAAGGATTAATCGATTTTATTGAATCAACCATATTCACACAAATTAATTTAATCAAAGAGCAGCAAAAACAAACACTTACGCGTATTGAACATCTATTGCATTTCTTGCTTGGTTTTGCCGAACAAAATCCTGGCATTACCCGGATTTTAACCGGTGATGCCTTGTTGGGTGAAAACGAGCGACTGCAACTGCGTATTGAGCATCTGTTTGCTAAGTTAGAATCGCAAGTCAAGCAGGTGTTAAGAGAGAAGCCGATACTTGATGGTGGAAAGCTGCTTATTGATGAAGCGATAGCTGCCAACTTACTTATGGCCTATATTGAAGGGCGTATGAGTCAATTTGTACGCAGTCAGTTTAAACAAAAACCCACACAAAATTTTAAAACGCAATGGTCGTTTTTTTATAACCAACTTAAACAAAGTTAAATTATTAAGGAGTGTTAACTATGCCCGAGTCAAATATTACTTCTGAAAAAGCTACTGAACTGATTACTGGAACTGTTGATAGTAGTCTCAGTGTCGTAGGAGATAGTCTTGAGTGGGTTACCAATAATCAAGGTTTGTTGATTGAATACGGGATGAATATAGCCGCTGCTATTTTAACTCTGGCTATTGGTCTATTTGCCGCGCGACTTATATCGGGTGGTTTTCATAAAGTCCTTACCAAGCGGAAACTTGATAACACTGTCATTGATTTTGCGACCGGCATGGTGCGTTATGTGGTTATCGCCTTTGTTGTGATTGCCGCATTAAGCCGTATTGGGGTACAGACTACCTCGTTTATCGCATTAATCGGTGCTGCAGGTTTGGCTGTCGGTTTGGCGCTGCAGGGCTCGCTTTCAAACTTCGCATCGGGTATTTTGATTGTTATATTACGCCCCTTTAAAGCGGGTGAGTACATAGAAGCCGCAGGAACTGCTGGGAGTGTTGCCTCAGTGCAGATATTTGCAACCACATTAACAACACCGGACAACAAGTTTGTTGTTGTCCCAAATTCAGCTATTTTGTCGGGTAATATTGTCAATTATTCTCGTATGCCTACTCGCCGAATCGATCTGATTATTGGGGTCAGTTACGGTGCAGATTTAGCGAAAACTAAAGCGCTATTAGAGCGTGTAGTGAAAGCCAATAGCGACGTGTTGGAAACGCCCGCGCCACTAGTTGCTGTTGCAGAGCTAGGAGACTCAAGTGTTAACTTAGTAGTGCGCCCATGGGTTAACTGTGCTGATTACTGGAAGGTGCGTTTTGCCTTGATGGAAGCGATTAAGAACGGTCTTGATGAAGAAGGGATTGAAATTCCATTCCCGCAAATGGATGTTCATATGGATAAATAATCTCAATTAATGAGCACCTTAAAAAGCCCCAAGTTTGTTAAACAAGCTTGGGGCTTTTTGCTATTTTTCTATTTCAAATATATCTGTGGCATTGTTTTTATCCAGATCATCATCATCCGGGAGAGGCTGGCCAGTATAGGCATGTAAAAACGCTTCACACAATAACTCGCTGTTAGTTGCATGGCGTAAGTTGTTTATTTGGCGGCGAGTACGCTCATCGGTCAGTATTTTTAATACTTTAGTGGGAATTGAAACAGTTACTTTTTTGACTTGCTCGCTTTTTTTGCCGTGCTCAGCATAAGGGCTGATATATTCACCGTTCCATTTCTTAGACATGTTTATGACCCCATAAATTTTTAAAGGTTATTTTAACGCGTGTTGTTTCTATTGGCAATCTACACATCAAGATGGCTAGAAGTCTGAGGCTTTGTGTTGAAGCAAATTCATTTTTTGTTTAATTAATTTCATCTTATATTAAATAGGTTGACAATAATTCATATTGAATTAAATTACCTGTTATTAAAGACGTTTAGACGGCTAAAGAAAGGGAGCAGGTCATGAATCATAAAATACAAACTGGTAGTTATTTATCCTCACAGTATTTAGCAAAATTAAACCAAAATATTGCTGACATAAAACAGGACGTAGGTGTCTCCTTTGAGTTTTTCCCGCCTGCAACGGCAAGTATGGAGGAAACGTTATGGAATTCGATTGACAGTTTAAAGAGATTGAAACCTAAATTCGTATCCGTCACTTATGGTGCAAACTCCGGAACGCGAGATCGTACACATCAAATAATTAAAGATATCAAACGTAAAACGGGCATGGTTGCCGCGCCTCACTTAACCTGTATCGACGCTAATGACGGTGAATTACGGCAGATAGCCCGTGACTATTGGGACAATGATATACGCAGCATTGTCGCGTTGCGCGGTGATATTCCCCTTGATGGCGCAAAACCGCATATGTATGCAGCAGATTTGGTGGCATTACTGAAGGAAGAGGGGGATTTTGATATCTCAGTGGCCGCTTACCCTGAAAAACATCCTGAAGCGCGTAACCATCAATTTGATTTGGATGTATTAAAAGAAAAATTTTCAGCGGGTGCGAATCGCGCTATTACTCAGTTCTTTTTTGATCCAGAAACTTTTTTACGGTTTCGCGATAAGTGCGCCAAACAGGGGATTGAAGGGGATCTGGTGCCGGGGATTTTACCTGTTTCCAATTATAAAACTTTGGTTAAGTTTGCCGGCTTGACCAATGTGCATGTGCCTGATTGGATGCATAAGTTGTATCAAGGTACGGAAAAGGATCCTATGACTCGTAATTTGATCGGTGCAACTATTGCTATGGATATGGTGAAGGTCTTAAGTCAGGAGGGGGTAAAAGATTTTCACTTTTACACCTTAAACCGCAGCGAGTTAAGTTATGCAATTTGCCACTCTTTAGGATTACGTCCAGAATCCTGATCTCGGCCTACTTTTACAAGCTGTTTTTGGTGTTGCTTTTAAAAGGCAGTAAGATAATCTGGTTATTCTCAGTCGATTCAATTTCGTAAAATTGCGGCAGGTTAAAGTTGACTTGATCATCTAAATTGCTTGGCGCATTGTTATTGGATGCATAAAAACGATTTACGTTCTGCACCAGATCATCTTTGCTGCCGGCAAAACTATGGAATGTTTCCACTTCATTATCTGCATTTGCAATATAGACATTAAAACCACTAGGATAATTTTCAAAGAAAAACTGGATAATGCCTTCACTGATATGTGATTCAATTACCTCTGCTGTTTGTTCGAAATGGGTGTTTTTTAAATTAATGACGCTGGTGGATAGCTTCTTCTTAGAAATATGGCTATAAATATCGACAGTACTTTCTAAGTGTTGTAATGAAACACCTGACCGTTCGAAGTAAAAACTAAATTTACGGCCCCCTGCCCATAATGTTTGTACCGAACGTTGAGAAATGGAATCTAAACGCAGTTGTATATATTCATTGAGTTTTGCAGAAAATGCTTGGCTAATTTGCTGTTTAAAATGGCGGCTATAGCAGAATAGATCTATCTGTTCTGGTGGGAGCGCGTCCTGATGCATCTTCCCTAAAATAGTACTTAAGGCATCAACCACTGCTAAATCATTGTGAAAATTCAAAGTACGTACTTCGTTCCATGAATTTCGGTAAATAAGATCAATACTGCCGATTAGACATTCACGATTATCCCCATATGAGAGAACATCACCCACCTGATTTATTTCACTTTCTTGGGTGCTTTCCCAGTGACGGGTCGGATCTTTTTCCACGTTTAAGAAGATAGTGAGATGTTTTATTTCACAAGGCTGGCTAAGGGCCTGGTTGCTGGCTTTAGGAACATAAACGGGAAAAACTGCGTACAAATCGTGCATAAACTGGTTTAACTTTTGATCAACAAGATCTGATCCTTGGTTATAGAGGTGTAATTTTGTCTCTTCTTCATATAACCTATTGATATGACACCAAGCGATCAGCTTAGAGATATACATTGAATGCATTAATGTGGGGGTGTTGATCAAGGTGTGGTTATCAAGTGAACAATTATATAAGTACCATCCTGTTGGATTTGTCCTGTTTTCAGGTACCTGAATAAAACTTAAATGGGGCTCAGAAAGATCGGGTGAAATATTGGGATTAACAAGGTCCACTTTACCGGGTAGCGTTTCATGAGCTGCATACAGTTTACGGGATAAAATACCGATATCTTCGGCGCTGATCGATTCTGAAATATTATTGTCACGTGCAAAGCTCAGCAATCTACGGTAGCTACACATTAATGTTTCCAATAAAACATCTTTGGCTTTGCTTACCGCGTTAACTTTCCAGCTTTTACGGTTATCTAAGTCGGCAATCTGACACTCATTCCAGTGCCATTGATCAACCAATTTATTTAAAACCTTGCGTCGCCAGAGCGCATTGTCGTTAGTGCATACCTTGGAAAGATTTTCTTCTGTTTTCAGATAAAAGCAAGCACGTGCAACTTCAAGACGTTTGCTATCGTTAATACAAGTTAAATAAGCGGTTACTTTTTTAAGCATCAAACAGTAGGGATCAAGATTTTGATCGTATTCACTCTGTTCTTGAAAACTTTTTTTATAAGAGATAGCAATTAATTCGGTATTGGGATATTCCCAAGAGTAAGCTTCCATCAGAATGGTCTTTAATACCGCCTTGTAGGGGTTATCAATCCCTTTGTAAAGCTGCCAAAGTGTTGCGCCAAAATATTCTTCAGCTGGGATACGGTGGAAACCGCCTAAATCTAACCAATCATCAGCATCTAATCCACCTGTTTCATAAAGGTTTTTTACATATTGATCATAATTGTGCTCATGTTCAAGAGGGATTTGTAGCCATAATATTCTTTTGCCTGCAACACGCAGTGAGGTACGGTAAAATTCATCGAGCAGTAACATATGCTGCGATGAACCGCAGGCATCTTTGGTCATGCTGGCATTATTATCCACACGAAATTTATTATCGGGAATTAAAAAGAAGTTCAGTTCAACCCCTAAGCTTTCCGCCCAGTGGCTGATTAACCAAGATTTTTCATCTAATAATTTGACTCTTTGTTGATCAAGCTGATGTGGATAACAGATCCAGATATCAAAATCACTTTCCGAGCTTTGCCCTATTGAAGAGGTGCTGCCCATCGCATAAAGCCCTATCAAATCAGGAGGTTGCTTTTTGCTTTTTGGTAAGTCGACGTGTAAAAAATTATTAAGCAGTTGCTGGTGTACTTCGCCTGCTTCATATTGAGCAATTCCAGTTGGTACATCAGCATCGATATAACCGGGTAGCGTCGGGTGATTGAAGTGAAATAAAAGGGGGAATGTTTGAAATACGTTAATTTCATCTTCGTTCATTAAAATTTGCGCGGATTGGATGCGTAACCGGGTAAACCGGTCTGCTTTATCGCGTAGTTTTTTAATTTTTGAATTCAATCGCAAACCTGCTATCAGTTAGATAAAATTAACAAAGGGAAATAGAAAGTGTGAGCAGTTTAACATTTTATCGACACTAGGGAAATGTTCCCTGATTATAATCTGAATTTATTATCTCTGGGCAATCAACCCTATATTCAGGGTTGATTGCAGTAATATTATTCTTCAATGAGTGAGTAAGGAAGCGGAGCGTAATAAAGTGTTGAGCCCTCAATTTCTTTTATTTGGTAAATATCATCACTGCCGCTATCTTTGGGTAAAACAGCTAAGACTTCAATATGTCCATCACCGTATTGGCACCCTGATACGACCGTACCGACGCGTTTCCAGTTATTGTTTAATAACACTTGCACATTATCGCCTGCTTTGGGGGCTGAGCTTGCGCGGCCGGTAAGAATAAATAACGCGCGTTTATTGGCTCCTCTGTATTTTGCCCTGGCAATGGTTTCCTGTCCGATATAACAGCCTTTGCTAAAACTAATACCATCAAGCGCCTGTAAATTGAGCATCTGTGGGATAAATAAAGCGCTTGTCTCTTTTTCAATAAAAGCAATACCCGCAGCAATATTCATGGCATTCCACAGGCTGTCATCAAAGACTGTGGCGCGATCTTTTAAATCTTCAATTAATTCGGTGGCTTGTTGGTTTTTTAAAACAATTAAATAACGCAGTGACGGGTAAGGTTGTTTGATTACAATGCCATTTTCTAGCAAACGACTCTGTTCATGTGTTGCTGCTGTATCCACTTTATCAGCAATATACTTTGCCGACTTGCAACCGGCCAAACCGAATAATTGATACTCAGTTTCTTTACCTATTTCGACTTTTGAAAAGGTACCATATTTTTTTAATTCAGGAAGTTGCTTTTCGGTAACTGAGCTTGGTTGAGTCATAAGAATGCGATCTTCTAAGACGATAACGCGAACAATACACCACGCTTTACCTTGCGGGTTGCATTGTGCGGCAAGTGTTTGCTCTCCTGGTTTTAAGCTTGCCAAATCACAGGTAAGTTGCCCTTGTAAAAAACTGACGCGATCTTCCCCTGTTACGCGAATTAAATCCCAACTATCAAGTGGGCATAAAACCAAATCGGGTAGATGGCTAATATTTTTTAGTTGGCTAAGTTTAAGCATTTGAGGCCTCATTTTAATACAGTTTTATTCTTATACAATGGTATAGCTCACAACCTGTTTTGTCAGTAGTTGCCGTTAACAATTTGTTGTTGTTATGATGTCAAAGTAGTTTAATTTAAATTGGGAAGTAAAAGCAATGGCAGAAGTGGTCAGTAAATCTCGTTTATTATGGGCGTGTCGCCGCGGGATGTTAGAGCTCGATCTGTTATTTGTGCCTTTTGTTAATGATGCTTATGATGATTTGGCTGCGCCAGAAAAAATAACCTTTCAGCGTTTATTAAGTTGTGAAGATCCTGAACTGTTTTGCTGGTTTATGGGACATCAGGTTTGCCCTGATCTTGAACTGCAGCAGATGATAAATGTTATCCTCAAACGCGTTAAGGTATAGCGTCGCTGTTAACACCTCTTTGTATGGAGCTGTTTTTGTTTTTATGCTCTATTTTGTTCTTATTCTACTCTCCATTTTGGTTGTTGGATGGTCTTGGTTAAGCGCGCCTTTTTTTGTTTTGCTGATGATTATTGCCGTTGCGGGTGGAAAAAAAGCCCATGGGCAAGTATATAACTTGAAGTTAAGTGATTCTGGTTTGGTTGAGATCAGATCGGAAAATAACGATTTAATCAGTGCTAAAATAAGCTCCTCCTCTTTCTACAATAGTTTTTTTTTATACCTTCATTTGCAAAATAGTTCGACCGATATTTCTAATTTAATCAACAATAAAAAGGTTTCTAACTCTTTTATTGTGATTTACAGAGATGCGGTTAAAGAAGCGGAATATCGTTTACTCGCCCGACTGATTAATAGCGGGCGAGATTAATATTGTTATTTTTGTGGGCATAAAATGGTGGGCTGTGGGTTATCTTGCTGTTCCGGGTAATCAAGGTTGTAGTGTAAGCCGCGACTCTCTTTTCGTTGCATTGCACTTTTTATTATTATTTCAGCAACTTGCACAAGGTTTCTGAGTTCCAGCAAGTTATTGCTTACTTTGAAATGACTGTAATATTCACTGATTTCCTGCTGCAGTAGCTGCACTCTACGCAGTGCACGTTCCAGCCGTTTATCGGTTCGTACAATACCAACGTAATCCCACATAAATAAGCGCAGCTCATGCCAGTTATGTTGAATAACAACCTCTTCATCGGAGTTCCCGACCTGGCTGTCATCCCAAGCTGGAATATTTGCGAATTTTCGCTCCTTGTAAAAAGGTATATGATTAATAATGTCTTTGGCACAAGCATGCGCATAAACAATGCACTCTAACAGTGAATTTGATGCAAGGCGGTTAGCACCATGTAAGCCCGTGTAAGAAACTTCTCCTATCGCATATAAGCCGTCAATATCGGTTTGCCCGTGATGATCTATCATCACACCACCACAGCTGTAATGGGCCGCAGGTACAATAGGAATGGCTTGCTCTGCCATATCAATACCCAGCGATAAACAGCGCTGATAAATGGTCGGGAAATGTTTAACGATAAACTCTTTTGATTTATGGCTGATATCGAGATACATACAGTCAGCGCCCAGTCTTTTCATCTCATAATCGATAGCACGAGCGACAATATCACGAGGTGCGAGCTCTGCTCTTTCATCAAAATCAAACATAAAACGCGTTCCATCTGGCCGTAATAGATGGGCACCTTCACCCCGTAGTGCTTCTGTTAATAAAAAGTTTTTAGCATCACTATGAAATAAACAGGTTGGATGGAATTGATTGAATTCCATATTGGCGATGCGGCAACCACTACGCCATGCCAAAGCGATACCATCCCCACTGGAAACATCCGGGTTGCTTGTATATTGGTATACTTTACTTGCGCCGCCCGTTGCAAGAATAACGAAATGTGCTTTGATTGTTTCAACACGCTCCGCTTGACGGTTCCAAACATAAGCGCCCAGTATTCGATTGGCGGGCAGGTTTAATTTGCGACTGGTGATTAAATCAACTGCGTTATAACCTTCCATTAAATTGATGTTTTTCTCTTTTTTTACCGCACAGAGTAAAGTGTTTTCTATCTCCTTGCCTGTTGCATCGGCTGCGTGCAGAATACGGCGGTGGGAGTGACCGCCTTCACGGGTGAGGTGAAATTGAGACTGACCCTGAGCATCAACCTCTGTGTCAAAATCAACACCGAGATCAATTAACCATTGCATGCTCTCTTTGGCATTGTTGAGTGTAAAGCGGACGGCTTCTTCATCACACAAACCCGCGCCGGCGATTAAGGTATCTTCAACATGGGAATCAACGCTATCGGTATCAGAAAAAACAGCAGCCACCCCTCCTTGAGCGTAAAGAGTAGAGCCTTCAGAGAGTTTTCCTTTGCTCAAAACATTTACTTTTGTGTAAGGCGCAAGCTTTAATGCGAGTGAAAGTCCGGCTGCACCCGCGCCAATAATGAGGACGTCACAAATATGTTGATGTTCAGTTATTGATTTACTTTCTTTCATGGCACTATATGCTCTGCAATTAAGGAATGTTTTTTTATCAGGATTTTATTATATACCCAAGCGGTTCGAGAATAAGTGTAGAGTTTATCTAAAAAATGATTTCTTTTAAATTTTTTTGGAACTTTCTTTTTTATTCAAAGTCATAACAGTGAATGCCAATAGGGCTCACCCTCATTATAGGTAGACAAGCTCAATGAATGAGCGAGATTTAGATTTGCAATTAATTAAGCGTATTCAGAATGGGGAGCAACAAGCTTTTACATTATTGGTAAGAAAATACCAGAGTCGAGTCGCAAACATACTAACGCGTTACGTCCGCAATAATGGTGATATTGCAGATGTTACACAAGAAGTATTTATTAAGGTGTTTAATTCATTACCCTCATTTAGAGGAGAGAGTGCATTTTATACTTGGCTGTATCGCATTGCGGTCAATACGGCAAAAAACTATTTAACCAGTCAGAGCCGCAGGCCTCCAGCGTCGGATATTGACGCGATGGAAGCAGATAGCTATGACGGCAGTGATGCATTAAAGGAAGCGGACGATCCCGAGGGGATATTACGTTCTCAAGAGATAAAAAAAGTTATTTTAAATACCATTGAGCTCTTACCTGCTGAATTAAAATCAGCAATTACATTAAGAGAGCTTGAAGGGATGAGTTATGAAGAAATTGCAAGCATTGAAAATTGCCCGATTGGTACCGTGCGCTCTCGTATTTTTAGAGCTCGTGAAGCGATCGATAAACAATTAAAACCTTTATTAGAAGATTAGTTGGGAAAACAATGAAAAAAAATAACGAGCAACTGTCGGCCTTTATTGATAATGAATTAGTTGATCATGAAGTTTTTGATATGCCGTCATTAGATGAGCTAATAACTAATGAGCAACAACAAAAACAGTTTTCACGTTATCACTTAATCGGTGATGTGATGCGCGGAGAGCTTTCCGATCAATTTCTCAATATTGATATTAGCCAGCAAGTCATGGCCAAAATTAATAAACAAACATCCTCAGCTCAAGTGACCAAACTTGATACGTCTGTGAATACAGCCGACACAAAAGAGAGCACTAATAATATTGTCTCTTTTACAAAACGCTTTAGCCAATATGCCATTGCAGCATCCGTTGCCGGTGTGGTGGTACTGACAAGCCTTATGACTTCTCAGCCAGCTATTGAAAATAGCAATCAGGGTCTTGAAGTTTTAAATACAGTGCCTTTTGGTGGTGCGGTAGCGCCTGTTAGTTTGCAGGCAACGCAGATGCAATCGAAGCAGGTTATTAAGGAACGCAACGAACGACTTGACGCTTTATTAAAAGATCATCAGCTGCAGTTGCAGATACAACCATAATTATCGTCATTGTTAGATGCGCCATAAGGTAACTTAATGAAGTTGAAACTATTTTTTACAAGGTTACTAACAACCCTTTTTATTGTTGCTAGTAGTGCTACATTTGCTACTGTAGTAAACGATTCTGTTAAAGTTAATGAAAAAAATATTGAAAAAAAAGAGCCGTTAACCGCGATTGAATATTTGCAATTTATGCAAAAATCGTACAAAGAATTAAATTATGAGTTGCTGTATTTAAATAGCTTGGAAAATCAGGTTGAACCTAAACAGTTAATTCATGGTGTTGTTGACGATCAAGGTATTGCCTATTTTCGATTTTTAAATGGTGCGATGCGTGAGTCTTTACAGTATTCGGGAAAAATAAGTTATTTTGAGCAAGGCACGCAGGCTTACACTTTAGAATCAACACTCAATCGTAGTGTTTTTGCCAATATAGCCAATTTTGATTATGTTAAAGGGCAAGATAGCTACGAGTACATAATATTAGGCAAAGGCCGAATAGCCGGTAAGCAAGCAATCGCAATTCGGATGATTAGCAAAGATGAATATCGTTATAGTTATATTATTTGGTTAGATGTCGATACCTACCTGCCATTACGTCTAGACACATTAAATAAATCAAACCTAATCTTAGATCAAGTGATGGTTGTATCATTACTTGTTTCTGAAAAAGTAAATCCATGGTTAGAAAAACTAAGCAAACAACAGTTACCGCAATTATTGAATCTTCCTCAATCCTCAAAACAAGACGCATCCCAATGGAGAGTAAATTGGTTACCAACAGGGTTTAAAGTGGTCAGAAACGATCAGCATAAATTGGTGATGCATGAAAATGAACCTGTTTCATATATCATGTTAAATGATGGTATTGTCAGTGTGTCGATTTATATTTCAGCTAAAAAAATAGCATTAGATGAAAAACATAAAATAATTCAACGCGGAGCAACTGTGCTTTATACTTACCAGAGAGGGGATATTGAAATCAATATTGTTGGAGAGATCCCTGTTATCACAGCAAAACGTTTGGTCGAATCTATTTCTAAGGTTGAATAATGATTACCGAAACAGGTAAAATAATTACAATTGAAAGGCAAGGCACAGAAAGGGTTGCTGTTGTTGAATGCATTTCAAAATCCTCATGTTCATCTTGTCATAATGAAAGCAGTTGTGGTGTTGGGACTGTAGCAAAAGCCTTTTCAGATAAATCACATCAGTTTAAAGTGCCTTATAAAAAAGGTATGGAAGTTGATAAGTTTGTTGAGTTGCAAATAAAGAATAGTGATTTAATTAAAAGTGCAACATTGGCATACCTTGTACCCCTTCTCTTTTTTATCGGTGGCGCGCTAATCGCTAAGCAGTTTGATTTTATAAATGAAACTATGCTTATATTAATAGCCATTGGTTGTGCTGCGATAGGTTTTGTTTTTTCGCGCATACTTAGTAATAGAATGTTCCCAGAGAAACAACTCAATAAAATTATTAACAGTGAATTAAAACAATAACGTTTAACAAAACAGCAGTTTGGTTGCTAATTGCTCGCTTAAACCGTTTATTGAGATAATTAGCAATAAACACTTGCCAATGCTTTTCCAATCCCTATAATGCGACCCCACAGACACAGGCGGTAACGCCAGTGAATGAGAACGAAAGAGCTTGAGTTACTAGTAACGTTATACGTTGATTAGCAACATAAAAAAGCATTGACATCGTTTGAAAGGCGCGTAATATACGCACCTCGCCGAAAGGCCGCTCTTTAACAATTTAATCAAACAATCTGTGTGGACATTCAAGAAGTCTTTGCTTGCAAAGCTTCTCCCGATAGATG
>NZ_JBLIEK010000087.1:0-15460 GCF_047632995.1 Psychromonas sp. | reverse complement strand
AAAATGTATCAAGATGCAGAAGCGGTTGTATTAGAACATTTGCCGGGTAAAGGTAGAAACAGCGGCAGACTTGGTGCCCTGTTGGTCAGAACAGAAGCGGGTATCACCTTTAAAATTGGCAGTGGATTTTCCGATCTTGAACGTCAAAATCCGCCCACAATTGGTTCAACCATCACCTATAAATATATAGGGACAACGAAAAATAACGTGCCCCGTTTTGCAAGTTTTATGCGCATCAGAGAGACATTTTAATAATTTAGGAGACAATATATGTTTATTTAACTTACAGATCATCATTTGTATTCGCAGAGATGATTATGGCGATATCAAAAACAAACCGAGTACCCCGATGATATGTTGCATCTAACCACAACTTACCTTCAAGGGGACCTGTCACTAAGTTGTGAACAATATAAAGCCCCAGCCCACTGCCGCCAGAGCCCATCTTAGTCGTAAAAAATGGATCGAATATTTTACTGCGCAATTTATCTGGAATCCCAACACCATTATCACTGACACTGATACGAACTCTTGTGGGAGCGGGAACGCTAACATCTACCGTTACTTGCCCTTCAGGTAAACCATCAAAGGCATGTCGAAGTGCATTTAATATAAGATTATTAAGTACCTGCCCCAACGCGCCGGGATAACTTTTCATTTGAATCCCTTCAGGCACCTGAGTGACCAACTGGTAGGGTGTCGGCTTAAACTGGTGAGCCAGGGTATTAACAATTTCGTCTACAACGGTTTTTAAATCATACATCCTTTTACGACAGCTTGACTGATCGACTGCGACCTGTTTGAAGTTACCGACAATTTCAACCGCACGATTTAAGCTGTTTTCCAAGAGCAGGCAGCCTTCCTGCGCCTGCTCACAAAAGCGGGTCAAATCAGATCGCTTTAATGAACCATTTTCACCGGCTTGAGATAAATCTCCCACCCACTCTTTCATACTCTGCGAAATTATTTTGCTATTTCCGATTGGCGTATTTAATTCGTGTGAAACGCCAGCGACCAGCGCGCCCAAGCCAGCTAATTTTTCAGTTCGAACCAGCTCAATTTGCGCATATTGTAATGTATCTAGCGCGCGAGCCAAACGCCTATTAGCTGATTGAATAAGCCAGGCGATCCAACTTGTAAACGCCACCCCAATGGCAGTAAGCCATAACAGTCCCGTTTTTGTTGTTTGCCAACTATTTTCGCTTTCTTCGTTTTGCTCATTAATCTTATCAGTAGCTTCGAGCATAACGGAGCCAATCAAAGTGCCGAAACGTGGACCTAACTGCTGTTCCAAACCACGGGAAAGTGTTATTGAACTAAGCCATTTTTCAGGGGCATTAGGGTTATATTCAAGTAATGATTGGGCGTTTTGTTTGCTAAGGCGAAGATGTTGAGCGATCAATTTATCGGTTAATTTCAGCTCTAAACCTGAGGCAATCAGGTTATTGCGAACAATTTCCAATTGCCGCTGTACCAGATTTTCAATGCCTTTGTACTCACGCAGATGGTGAGCAAATTCATATTCAGTTATGCCGTCTACTTGTAAGTTGCGCCAACTTTCTTGTTGGTTTTTATAAAAAAGCTGCGCAGATCGCGATGAGTCCACTATATTTAGCAGCTGGTGTTGTTGAACACGAAGTGACTCCTGATGTGATTGCAGATCCGTAGACAGCCGCACGCCGACAATGCTAATAGCAAACATAAACAATCCAGGAAGAACGACACCAAGTAGTTCCCTTATTCCTATCAATAATGGCTGTCGATTAAGAGTATTCATCGCTACGCGCACTTTAATTCCTTAATTAAAAACCGTCTAAGGGGATCCAAAAAGCAGTCGACGCCTCGGACCCAGCTCAATATCACTTAACCGCCTCTGCCAATAACTGGCTTGCTTTTAATGGGCTTAATTGGCTGTCATTCCAAAATTCAGAAATTAATTCATAAACATTAGTCAGCTTGTCCAACGGCATGGCCATATGGGTGGCCACACTCGGTACCTGTGCATAATTTTTGCCTGCTTCGGAAAAATCGGCCATAGACGCTTGACCACAGCTATCGAATCCAGCAGATGAAATATCATTGCGTACCGGGATTGACCCCTTTATTTGATTAAACTTCTGCTGCACGACTGGATCTAAAAGAGAACTAGCAAATGCTTCCTGTGCTTTAATCTGTTCGGGAGATTTTACTTTAAACATAGCAAATGCATCAACGGTGTAGCTAAAGGAGCCTTGTGTCCCGGGGGAAGGAACGCACGCGTATTGTTTGCCGGCCTGCATATTTGCCGCGATAAACTCTCCTTTTGCCCAGTCTCCCATAATCTGCATACCCGCTTTACCTCGAATGACCAGTGCGGTTGTCAAATCCCAGTCTCGTCCTGACGATTCATTATCTGTGTAGCTTTTCAATTGACGAAACAATGCAAATGCACGCTGCATAGTCGCGCTTGTTAATGCACTTTCATCTAAGTCTACAAAGACGCGCCGATAAAATTCAGGCCCGCCGACGCTTAAGACCATTGACTCGAATAAAATAGTGTCCTGCCAAGGCTGGCTACCATGAGCAAGCGCAATGTAACCTGCCTTTTTAATCTTATTAAGCGCAAGGAAAAGCTCATCAAGCGTTGTTGGCACTTTTTGAACGCCGGAGGCTTTTAATACATCGAGATTAACCCACAGCCAATTCAAACGATGAACATTAACCGGAACAGCAACATAATGACCGTCATATTTCATTTGTGAGCTGATGCTCGGTGGTAATAATGCGTCCCAGTTTTCAGCTAAGGCGAGTTTATCAAGATTGGCAAGAACACCTTTCTCTGCCCAAACACGAATTTCAGTACCTTTCATCTGTGCAGCTGTCGGCGCAGAGCCTGTTACTACCCGCTGAGTTAGCACTGCCCTTGCATTTTCACCACCGCCGCCGGCAACTGCAAAATCGAGCCAGCTGTGGCCTTTAGACTGAACAGCCTGCTTAATTTCAGTCAAAGCGCGGGCCTCACCTGTCGCTGTCCAAAAATGTAATACCTCCACTTCTGCGGCAAAGGTTAAAATTGGAAAAAAAAAGACAATGAATGTTAATGTAATGACACGCTTCATTTTAGATCCCTCCAATGTAAATGGGTCTCACTATATGGCACTGACACTGATAATAGTATAAATTGATGCAATGACGTTGGACTCATCTCATAGTTTCGTTATTACGCTTTAAGCATGACAGATTTTGAGCCGACACTGAGAATATCCAAACTACAGGGCAAGTATATCAATCAATAAAATCGCATACTGTGCGCTAAAGTTTTATTAATAGAATGCGCTATTGTCCACCTGATTGAATGAATAATCAGTTAATGGTGTGTAACAGAAAAACCGGAGTGCGTTACTCTCCTGCGGCGACTAATATGCAGCAAAACTGAACAACCAAATCTTATATTACAGTTGCTCAATAATGCTTTTATTCGCCTGCGGAAATTCATATAAAGCTAACTGTGCTTTGCTCACCCATTTGCTGGGTTGTCCCTGCTTTCCCTGGGCTTCACCTGAAAATTTCGTAACCAGATAAAAATGTAAATGGAGCTCTCTGTCGCCGTAATCAAAAAATTTCGATTCTATCCGTTGATAGCTTAGTGCATTTAAGCCCACCTCTTCCGATAACTCCCTACACATAGCTTGTTCGGGCGTTTCATTTTGTTCTATTTTCCCCCCTGGAAACTCCCATTTACCACCTTGGTGGAGATCTTCCGGGCGCAAACAGATCAAAAATAAATTTTCAGAATTTCTGACAATGGCAATACTGATTTCAGCTGTTTTCATTAAATATCCTTAATTCTCTCTTTATCGTAATTAGTTTACCTAAATGGTTGATCTAGCGCCAATTCACCTACTCTATTATTTGCAATTTTAAGGCAAATTATGTTTATATAAATAAACACTCCAATACTAATAATAAAGGTGATAATAATGGTTAAAATTTACTCTGATACTTTATTTGAAGAAATGAAATTGCTTGCTAAATTCCCTGAAAAATCTCAATTAGAGGGGATTAAAATTCACAATGATGCCAATCCTGCAATCATCGCTTCTGCAAAAGCTTTATTTGACAAAGGGCTTATTTCCCAACCTGATGGCGGTTATTTAACTGATAGTGGCTTAGAAACAGCCGATCACCTGCACCATGTTTTAGTAACGTTAAGCTAATATATCCCCTGGCTTGTTGAGTTATCCCCGTCAGCAAGGTACATTCAGCCTTAATATTTATTTCTATTAAGGCTTTTTATGAAAGTTATCTCATTCAATATCAACGGGCTACGTGCTCGTCTGCACCAACTGCAAGCTATTATTGATAAACACCAACCAGATGTAATAGGTTTACAGGAGATAAAAGTTGATAACGACGCTTTCCCTATCAAAGCGGTTGAAGATATGGGCTATCACGTTTATTTTCACGGTCAAAAAGGGCATTATGGTGTTGCTCTGTTATGCAAACAAAAACCGCTTGCCGTGCAGTACGGTTTTCCAACGGATAATGAAGATCACCAAAAACGGATGATCATGGTAACCCTTGCAGATGACCAAGGGGAAAAAATAGAGATTTTAAACGGTTACTTCCCGCAAGGTGAAAACCAAGAGCACGCGATTAAATACCCTTATAAACGTCAATTCTATCAAGATCTTAATACCTATCTACAAAAATACCATAGTGCCAGTGATAATATCATTGTGATGGGTGATATTAATATTTCTCCTCTCGATTTAGATATTGGTATTGGCGCTCATAATGCACAGCGCTGGTTAAAAACCAAAAAATGTAGCTTTTTACCCGAAGAGCGGGAATGGTTAGGCAAACTGATGAATTTTGGCTTTACTGATACCTTCCGCTTATTAAATCCCGAAGTAAATGATCAATATAGTTGGTTTGATTACCGCTCTCGAGGCTTTGATGATAATCGCGGATTACGCATTGATGTTATTTTAGCGACTGCAAAACTTGCGGATAAAACCCTTGATGCGGGTATTGATTATGAATTAAGAGCAATAGAAAAACCATCAGATCACGCCCCGATCTGGACAGAGTTCGCTTAATTTATAGGCGCACTTAATTGCGCCTTTAAATTTTTGGCCAAGCTAAGTCGCTCACTGCGCCTAGCTCTTGCAATTTAGCAAGACAACACTCAGAGCGGAAAAGATCCCCGAACTCGGCTAATGCTTGAAAGCTGAACTGTTGATTATGCAATGAAAAATCTATCTGATAAGCATGTAGATAGGCGCGATCATAGCTCGCTGTCAGTGATGATTTTTCAGCATATAAGGGATCCCCGCAAATGGCACTGCCGATACTCTTTAATGCCACGCGAATTTGGTGTGTTTTTCCCGTATGCGGCTTAACAATAAAAAGCCGCTTACCATTTTCAAGGCTATAACTAAAAAACTGTGTGATCGCTAAATTCTTATGTTGTTTAGTTAATTTCCACATTGAGCGGCGAGACTTTTCCATCCCCCCTTTTATTAATCCTTGCTTTTTTTTCGGCTTTTGGGCGCTGATTGCCAAATAATATTTCTGTATTTTGTGCTCGAAAAACAAAGCGGCAAGCTGTGCTGCGATGGCTGACGATTTGGCCAATAATAAAAGGCCTGAAGTCATTTTATCCAAACGGTGGACGCTATAAAGCTTACATGCCAGCGCTTTTTCAGCAGCCACAACCACACCGAACTCACCATCTTCACTATGAAAATTTATGTTGGCTTGTTTATTGATAACAATAAAATCATCATTTTCGTAAAGCAGTGAAAAATAATTCGCATACTTAGCGTCACTTTCAATAGTTTCTCTAGTCATTATTGCTGACCGATACGGAGAAATTTCCTAATACGCTTAACAATGAAGGTAATGTGCTGATAATTTCATTCATGTCCGGCAATTGCACAAATAGCGGCTGCATTTGCGGATCCTTGTTATTGGCTGTGGCCATTTTACTGAGTAGCAGCATAGTCGTTTGCAATAACTGCCCAGACTCTGACTCAGGTGCTAAGTTTAGCTCTTGCCAGAGCGCTTCAATGCTATGAAAACCAGACAGATATCCGGATGCAAATGCGATACCTTGCGCAGTGACTTCATTCTTTTCATTTAACCATAACTCAGTAGGCAAAGATAAAGGGGTTGATTGCTGATAATTTGCTAAACAATTTTCATAAAATTGCAGCACGGCAGCAGCAAAATCACGCGCAATATTTTCATTACTAAATGAAGGGCCGTCCTGCAACCATAACAGAGGAAACCAATCCGCTAAGTCGAGCGACTGCGGGGAGGCTGAAATAGCACAAATAATACCCAACATTTTGTCAATATCTCGACCATTTTTATTTATTTCTGGAATTTCACAAAGTTCAACTAATGGTTGATACGCTTTATTTTGTATAGTCATTCACCACTCATCAGATAATAAAAAGCCTACCGGAGGTAGGCTTATATAATTCAACACAATATTATTCTTAGAATAATTTGTGAGATAGATCATATAGATCTTGACGGAATGGCCGTTTCATCTCTTCTAAACATTCGATGATATCATGGTTAACCATCTTCCCACTTTGAATACCGATGCAACGAGCACTTTTGCCTTCCAGAAGAAGCTCAACAGCATAAGCGCCCATACGACTCGCTAGAATACGATCAAATGCCATTGGTGTGCCACCACGTTGAATATGGCCTAAAACAGTTGCACGTGTCTCACGTCCTGTTTTTTCTTCAATCCGTTGCGCAAGTTTATTGACATCGGTTACGTGTTCAGTAATAGCAATAATTGCATGCTTTTTGCCTTTTTCTTCACCAAGGGCAAGTTGTTTTAGCAGCTCATCTTCATCAAAGCCTACTTCAGGAACGATAACATATTCACTGCCGCCTGCAATGGCAGCCCATAGCGTTAAATCACCGCAGTAACGACCCATTATTTCCACAACAGAAATACGGTTATGTGAAGAAGAGGTATCACGAAGGCGATCCACTGCGTCAACAACTGTATTTAAAGCGGTCATAAAACCAATCGTATGATCAGTACCTGCAATATCGTTATCGATTGTGCCGGGAATACCGATACACGGGTAACCCATTTCACTGAGTTTTTTAGCACCCATATACGAGCCATCACCGCCGACAACGATCAGCGCTTCAATACCGTGCTTTTCTAAATTTTTAATCGCTTCTTTACGAACACTTTCTTCTTTAAACTCAGGAAAACGTGCACTACCTAAAAAAGTACCGCCACGGTTGATTATGTCTGAAACAGAATGGCGATTTAATTGCTTAATGTTACCTTGATAAAGTCCTGCGTAACCATCATAAATACCATAAACTTCAATATCATTTGCTAGACAGGTACGAACAACTGCGCGAACCGCTGGATTCATACCCGGCGCATCGCCACCACTTGTTAAAACACCAATTTTTTTAATCACTTGCTACCTCGACTAATTACATAAATTGACAATTTACCCAAAAATCTAAAAACGTCATATGCGAATTTTTAAATTATGTTGAGCAATATAATTCTAAACTGTTAATTCTAAACTGTTATACAGTAAAAAATAGATCTGTTTATGACACTATTTTTACCATTTAATATTGGAAACTCTACAAAGATCCCCAAGCCACTTGGAAATGCATAAATCTGTATTTCCGAGTTGTTCGAGTATCTTAAGTAAAAGTAGTTTACCTCTTTTTCGATTAGATGTAGTTAAATGATCAATAAAGTTTTGCTCAAATCGCTAGCAACCGTTCAACGGAAGCCGTTCTTACACCCATTTGTTGTAATCCTACTAAACTCTGCGTAATTATCTTACAGCAAGAAAATAGATTCTTTGTTCTTTCGCAAAGAAGATTAACAAAAAACAAAAACTATCACATAGTTGTAATATTACTCCGCTAGATTGTATTTAAATAAATTAACAAGGGAAGTAAAATAAGAAATAAAAACTATCATATATTTGTAACACTACTAAGCTAAATTAATAGTTAAATAAATTAATAAGGAAAGTAACATGAGAAATAAACAAAAACGATTACGCAATAATCAGGTTTGGTTTTCAGTTTGGAATGCTAAAACAGCCAACCATAGTACAAAATGTGACGCAACTTACCATCCAACGCGTGTTTCAAATAAATAAAAACAGGTCTTTTGACCTGTTTTTATTTCGCTATTTAACCTAATGTATCCGATGCGACTTTGTATGATGGATCTTCAATTAAGTTAATTTCAACCAATACGCCCGCTTTATGCAGAAGCTTACGACAGTCGCGACTCAAATGACGGATATGAACTTTCTTTCCCTCTTTGACATAACGATCTGTTAATACGCTAATAGCTTCAATCGCAGACTGATCAACAACCCGCGATCCGGCAAAATCTACAATGATATGTTGCGGATCCTTACTAGCATCAAACAGATCTAAAAAATTACTTGCAGAGCCGAAAAAAAGCGGACCATTGATACGGTAACTCTTCTCATTCCCGTCTTCGCTTACTTGACTAACCGCATGGATATGACGCGCATGCTCCCAAGCAAATACTAATGCAGAGACAATGACCCCGACAAATACCGCAATCGCTAAATCAGTCACGACCGTCACGCCGGTCACCAGCACGATTACAAAAGCGTCTTTTTTCGGTACCTTACGCATCATTTTAAATGATGCCCACTCAAAAGTACCGAGCACAACAATAAACATCACACCCACCAGCGCGGCCAGTGGCACTATTTCAATTAAAGCAGATGCGAATAAAATAAATGCTAATAATCCCAACGCTGCAGTGATACCCGATAAACGACCTCGACCACCTGAATTAATATTGATCAGTGATTGTCCAACCATTGCACATCCGCCCATGCCGCCAAAGACACCATTAACCATATTTGCAGCTCCCTGTGCAATACACTCTTTATTGGCTCGGCCACGCGTATTGGTCATTTCATCGACAACAGTTAACGTTAATAATGATTCAATTAAACCAACCGAGGCAATGATCAAGGAGTAAGGCAAAATAATCTGTAATGTTTGCATCGAAAAAGGCACTGCCGGGAACGCAAAAGTGGGTAAATCACCCGCAATGGTGGCATGCTCATCACCTGACATAGAGCGTAAAAAATCAACAACGGTACGTACATCTAAAGCGGGAATGAAATAAACCAATAAAGTCACGGTCACAATTGCCACTAACGTTGACGGAACAGCGGTCGTTAATTTAGGTAAAAAATGGATAATGACCATAGTCAAAATTACTAGCCCAAGCATAATATAGAGTGGTGAGCCTTGTAACCACTCTAATTGTCCCGCCGCATTTTTAACTTTAAACTGCCCGAGTTGTGCTAAGAAAATAATAATTGCCAGGCCGTTAACAAAGCCTATCATCACCGAATGGGGAACCATGCGTATAAATTTACCGAGGTGAAATACACCAAATAAAATTTGCAGCGTTCCGGCCAGTAACACGGCGGCAAATAGATATTCTACGCCATGCTCAGCAACCAATGACACAATTACCACGGCCACCGCGCCTGTGGCACCCGAAATCATACCGGGGCGGCCACCAAAAACGGCGGTCACTAACCCCACCATAAAGGCCGCATATAAACCAACCATAGGCTCAACACCCGCAACAAATGCGAATGCAACAGCCTCGGGCACTAATGCAAGTGCAACGGTTAAACCCGATAACACATCATTTTTGGCACTGCTTTTACTGAACTGCGGAAAATCAAACACAGATTATAATTCCTTAATATAACGCGAATAAATTGGGCGCGAATTATAGCGATTTTTCAGACTAATTGATAGCAGTCGATTAATAAATCAGCATGATTTATTAATCATTCAACCACTTGCCCCGGATCTGTTTGTCTCTCCAGCAGCGATTTCGCTTCGCTGTAAAAACTTTCAGACTAAGGTGAAAACTCGGTTTCCCTTTCCCACGCTTGTTGATGGTATTGGTAAAGCTGGTTGGTTCCTAAATAGTTAATTTTTATATTGCTTTTATCTTCATAAAAGCCTTTATTAAAAACAAATGCACTTTGTAATAGAGCGCTAGTTAACCAGCTGGTTTGTACTAATATTTTTTCTTGATTGTAGAGCCGTTTACGCACACTTGCTCCCGCTTTGGTTGCCACTGTCCAGCCCCACTCACCAAATGAAGGTATATTTTGGTGATATTGTTCAACCTGTATAAACTTAGCTTGTTGAACCGTTTTGGCTATCGAGATAAATGCATTTTTAGCATGAAATGGCGAGGTTGACTGCACCACTAGAGTGCCATCCATATCAAGGAGATGATTAAGGCGGTAATAAAAGTTAACCGTGTATAATTTATTTAGATCCGGGTGACTGGGATCGGGTAGATCGATAATAATCACATCAAAAACCTGCTTTTTCTGTAATAAACTATCAATCGCGATAAATGCATCATCGTTAATCACTGTCACGCGTTTATCATTAAAACTGTTGGCGGTGAGTGATTTTACTTTATTTGCCAAATACTCAGGTAGCGATTTTTCAGGGTATTTAAATAGCTCTATTAAATTAGCATCCAAATCAATTAAGGTCACCGCGTCGGGTTGCCATTTTAAAACCTCACGTAATGCAAGACCGTCTCCCCCGCCAATAATTAAAATATTATCCTGATGTTTGGCCGCCTGCATGGCGGGATGCACTAAAAACTCGTGGTAGATCTGTTCATCTAAACTACCGTTAATATAAAAATTATAAATCGGCTCAAGTCCGCCCCCCAAGTGGCGTTGGGTAAAAACTAAATTCTGATAAGGGGTTTGTGTTTGATAAACCACCTTGTCCAGATAGAGCATATTTTGCATCTGTTTTTGCCAAGAACCGCCATATTGAAAAACCAAAGCTATCACAATAGCCAAAAAGAGATGAGCTAATAATAGCCACCTGATATGTAGCAACTGCTTTTTAAAGCGCATCAAAAACACAAAGCCGGCGACTAAATTAAGTGTCGCGGTCAGCGCAGCGGCCTGGCTTATCTCAAGGCGCAACATAAACAGCACCCAAATCGCAGCACCGATCCCCGCACCTATATAATCCGCGCCATAAATAGTGCCGGCGTTATGTGCCAAATGGTGCCCATATACGGCTTCGCGAATACGTGCAATAAGGGGAATCTCCATGCCGATCAAGAAACCCAATATAAAGGCAAAAACGTAGGGGAGCTGCGTACTTAACCAACTAAATTGCGCAACTATTCCGCCCTGCGGCAAGGCATCCATAGGGAGTTGATACGTCTCTCCAATTAATTGCGGCAAGGTGTGACTAAAACCAATCACAGAGGCGATAAATAAAGTGGCGCTGCAGCCCATAAAAGCGACCACTAATTCTAAAACAACAAAGCCTTGAAATGCATCTTTCACTTTTTTAGCGGCAAACGCTCCTAACCCCATGGACACAATCATAATGCCGATAATCGCATAAATAATGGTTTCAACACTGCCCAGAATACGCGCTGAATAATGGGACAGCAGATACTCATAAATCAAACCGCAACACGCTAATGTTGCCATAATCAAGATCAGCAGAGTGTCATCAATTAACAGTTTTAATTTTTTAGGATCGTACATTTTCACTCTCTATTTTCTTTAAAAAAAAGGCCATCAACACTGTGATGACCTTGATCGCATTTAGCTGCTAATAGTGAAGTTATGCCATTAACGCCATTAGCAATAATGCAATTGAAAATGAGGTGGTTAATTCGATCACTGCAATACCAATATTTTGTTGATCTTCAATCTCTTCTCGACGGTCAATTCCCCACAATACAATTCGTTTTGCGACCATAGTCAATAGCGTTAAACATACCATCAAGATCAGGCTCATAATCGCCCACTGCGCAATTCCAGCCCATAGGTTTTGTGGATTATAATGGACAAAATAACTTGCAGCAGTTACCGACATCGCCGTTGAGATAAGGTAACCAGAGTAGCGAATTGCCAGTGCCACCTGCCCTTTTTCTAACGTTGCCTGAAAGCTAGTGCCGTTATTACGCGCATATTGCCACTCGAAGAGTCGGGTAATAATCACGAGCATGACCTGGGACACAATCCATGCACAAAATAGTGCGATAAAAGTATTGAGATCGATACCTTCAACCCAAATCAGAGCGGCACGGACCACAATCGCAGTGGCAATAACAGAAGCCGCATCAACAATACCCACAGAGATATTTCTTTGTAAAATTTGTTCATGTTTATGAAAATCAGGCAGTGCAAATTTATCATGGATATAACGGCCCGCTTTAATCATAATGAGACCCGCCAATCCGTAGACAAACATTCCTATTAATTCAATCAGATATGAGCCCGCTAGCTCGCCGGTAATTGCGCCACTTAATGCAATTCCCATCGCAGCCACACCACCCGCCAGACTGATACCGTATGCAAAATTATCTTTCTCGGAGAGCTCATCTTTGGTATCAACATTACCAATAAAGCCCATGGTATAGCGGATCCCGCCTAATAAAAGAATCGCCACTGCCATATCAATTAGTAAATAACCAACAAGTGAGTCGCTTTGTCCTAACATTGTCATTAATTCATTCATATTTTTACCTTATTTTCCGCGACTGATGCCTCGAGAACTGGTGGATTTACTATTTCTAAAACTGCTTGCTGATTTTGCTTTTGAATAACTCGACTTACCTGAAAAAGGAGCTGCCTTTTGCGCTTTCTGGCTTGAGGTAGACATGCGGCTGGCACCCGTTTTTGATTTTGCATAAGGGCTTTTAAAACCGCCTTTATTGGCAAACTGTTTGTTGGTTTTTTTCGCCAAATTATCTTGTGATTTCACTTGTTGCGGAGAGGTGTAGCGGTTGCGGCCGACATCGTTGTAATAGCTGTAATCCCGACGTGATGACCATCTGTCATAACGTACCGGGTTAGTGATTGCTGAAAACATCGCATACATGCCATACCACTGCCAAAAAGAGGTTCCACTGCTGCCAGTCTGCCAATTGCCATAACCAGGATTTCCGACCAGCTGGCTGCCGGCACCATTATCTTCTGCACCATTTGCCTGCAAACTCTGCGGCTTTTTAATCGCATTAACCCGCGCTAATTTTCCCTCTGACATATCAGCAATAACATTGATAGGATCAGACAGGGCATCATTAAACAGATTTTTATCGGCAGCGGCCATTAAGTTTTCTGTTTCATAAAGCTGCGCTTCAATATCCCCGAGTACTTGAGGCTGCTCTTTAACCGTTTTTAAACGCTGTTTTAACCCCTGAAACATCGGCCCGTCACGGCTTGCATCACGGCTTAGCTGAACTAATAAGGGGCTAAGATCGGGTTTGTCCTGCGCTAGCAATTTTGCATATTCACGTAAAATAGTTGCATTACGTAGCGCATTATCATCTAATTTCTGACCTAGGTTATTGATCCGATAATCTGCACTTTGCACATTGCTAGCGATGCGATCTTGGCGATCATCTCCGCATGCAAAGAGTAAAAAACTCAGACAAATCACAAGTAATAGTTTAATTTTCATTACTTTCCTTAATTCGATAAATAATCAATAACACGTTGTAAGTCATCTATTGTATCAATACCTGCTGGCGGTACTTCACAGGCTTGTTGTACATGAATCTTGAAACCGTGCCACAACACACGTAACTGCTCAAGCTTTTCAATTGATTCTAAAGGAGAAACAGACAGTTGCGCATATTCTGTCAGAAAACTGACTCGGTATGCGTAAATACCAATATGGCGTTGCAAGTGACTACAATTAACTGACTGCTTACTTTGATTCTCAGCACTGAAACTATCACGATCCCAGGGAATCGTTGCGCGGCTGAAATACAGTGCCATCTCGTTTTTATCACAAACCACTTTTACCGCATTGCTATTAAACACATCAGAGAATGTTTCAATCGGCGCACTGAGCGTTGCCACACTGGCATCTGTATTGCGGTGCAGATTATTGGCAACTTGACGGATCACCGCAGGGGGAATTAACGGCTCATCACCTTGCACATTGACGATTATCTCATCACTTGCTAATTGATACTTCTGGCATACTTCTGCTAAACGATCTGTGCCGGATTGATGTGTCTTTGAGGTCATACAGACTTCAATGTTTTTTAGCGTCTTTAACGCATCAACAATACGCTGATCATCTGTTGCGACTATCACGCGTGATGCACCACTTTTTAAAGCTTGCTCGGCCACGCGCAGGATCATACTTTTCCCTGCAATTTCAAGCAGCGGTTTAGCGGGCAAACGGGTCGATTGGTAACGGGCGGGAATAACAACGATAAAAGACATGGTTAAATTTCCTCATTTGCCGAAATAGTACGTGCTCGATCCTCTAATAAGGCAGGAATACCGTCCACAACCGGATAGGCGAGATGGTCAAATTTACAGATAAGCTCATTGGTTTCTTTTTTGAAACTTAATTTACCTTTACATACTGGGCAAGCGATAATATTGAGTAATTTAATATCGATCATTTTATCTCCTTAATTTTTTCTAATAACTGTTGTTCAAAAGATGCGGGCAACTGCGCATTAATCGGCAAATACCACCAATTGGGTTGTGCAAAAGAGGAACACTTTACCGCGTCTTTTTCAGTCATCACTAACGGTATATTATTGTCAAATTGTTGAAAATCATCTGCGCTGAACGCATGATGATCGGCAAACTCAAGCGCTTTATTTATCTCAAAATTCTGTTGCGTCAGAGTATCAAAAAAGCGTTGTGGGTAACCGATAGCCGCGCAGGCATTGACCTTACTATTAAATGCGCACAGACGGTCACTGCCATCCACAGCCAGGCAAGGACTTGGCAGCAGTGACATACTGATTTCCCCCGCCTGCTGCCCGCCATTATTAATAATAAAATCAACCTCTTTCAAGCGCGATAAAGGCTCTCTTAACGGCCCCATGGGCATTAAATGACCATTGCCGAAACGCCGTTTCCCGTCAACCACCACAATTTCAATATCACGCTGCAGTGCGTAATGTTGCAGCCCATCATCAGTAACAATAATATCAACATTACAATGTTTACTTAAATAATCGGCCGCCTGAGTGCGCAGCGGATCAACAACAATCGGAATACCGAGGCGTTTAAAAATCATCACTGGCTCGTCACCCGCTTCTTTTCCGGTGATAGCGCTATCAACAAGCAGTGGATAGGTCGCACTCTTGCCACCATAGCCACGGCTGACAATTCCCGGTTTATAACCTTGTTTGATTAACAGTTCACATAACCAGATAACAAAGGGTGTTTTACCATTACCGCCGACTGAAATATTACCCACTACAATAACAGGCAAACGGTTTCCAGTTTTTTTTAGTGCTGAGTTTTGTAAAAAAAAACGGCGTGTTTTGCTGATAATTAATAGCAATAGGGAAAAAGGATATAACCCCCAAACCCACCATTTAAGCGGTTGATACCAAAAATCC
>NZ_JBLIEK010000086.1:0-15513 GCF_047632995.1 Psychromonas sp. | reverse complement strand
TTTTCATTATATTCCCTGCTTTTATTATTTTTTGTGTTCGGTTTGACCGAATGCCATATTTACATTAATTGTTTGAATTTACGGTAAGGCATATACAGCGCCCAATAAAATGCATAGATTATTGTTTTATATGGCGAGTCACAATTCTTTTTATGGACGAATTTTTCTTCATTAAATCGCCTGGAAAGGGTGGGCCAGTCTTGTTGGGAGCTTACCCCCGTATCCCGCATAACCGACAATATAGTACCGCTAAATTGAAATTTCACACCTTTGCGGTAAGCTCTTAGAAAGAAGTCGTAATCCATCGCGATTTTGAGGTTTTCATCAAAATCTCCTATCTCGGCGAACAACGCTTTACTGCAAAAACAGCCCTGATGAAACACACCGGTTTTGAAATTCATTCTAAAATTAAACCCCTGGGATATTTGTCGTTTGAGGTTTTTTCCGAATAAAATATCAGCCAATATAACATCAGTGTCGTCATCTATACCGGCCAGTGCCTTTTCTATCGCCTCATTAGACTCAAAATAATCATCAGCATGTAAAAACACTAAATAATCACCGCTGGCCTGGGCAATAGCTTTATTCATTGCATTGGAGATACCGGTATCTGGCTCAGACGTCCACTTGTGTATATGGGGTAAATATTGCTTAACAATATTTAAGGTACGGTCTTTCGAACCACCATCCACAACAATGTATTCGATATTTTGATAGGTTTGCTGTGCCACGCTTTGTATACAGCCTTCAATGTATTTTTCAGCATTGTATACAACGGTAATAACGCTAATTAGCGGTGACTTTTCTTTTGATACCATTGAATAATAACCCATTAAGCATGATTTTTTAGTTCGTTCGTATTGCTCGTTTTTAGCAATAAAAACGCTACTGCCCAAGTGAAATTACTATAACACGAGAGGGCACTTTGGAAATAAAGAAACCCACTTAGCTTTTTTACGTTTGGTAGACTAATAAAACTAAACTCTGTAATTGATTTGATGCTGTAACATGCTCCACAACCCTGCCAGTATTGATGTGTTTATACTTGTACAAGTGTTAATCTGTTAAGGTAGCGCCATATCAACAGTATTAGCCAACGTACAAAACTGAAAGCCCTCTTTATTATTTTTATTATTCACAAACATACGTTGATCCCTCATTTATAACCGAAGTTGATACAGAGGTTAATGCAACTAACTCGCATTTCTATTTTGATGTAATGCCGCCCAGTCCCATATTAGGTCGTTCATGGTTGTATGCCTATAGAAAATTTATCGCTTGCTGCTGGATTTCTTCAATACTTTCAAATAGTTATTGCTCTAGCCAATCATATCGAGCAGTATGGTTAAAACGCTCAATATAGGCATTCTGCTGAGGGTTTCCAGGTTGAATCAGAGCAGTTTAATACCATTTAGGTTGGCCCAGTTGAGATAGATGTTTTAACTGATGAACAATGTGGATTTTTTCACCTTTATTTGGTAAAACTGGCACACGGTGAAAAAGAATAGCAATTTGTTTCAAGATATAGTTCAAAAGTTATTAAGATACGGCCACAAGCCCTAGAACTTAAGCAATATCAATGCAATAATTATATTAATTAAAATTCAAAACATGCCATTTCTTACTGTCTTTTGTTATGCGATCTAAAACTTTGAGATTTATTGGAATATAAGTGAAAAGGAAGTTTGTTAGTGAAGTTAATTGTCCAAATCCCCTGTTTTAACGAAGAAGCAACCTTACCCGCAACGTTCAACGACATCCCCAAACAAATCGACGGGGTAGATGTGGTTGAAATTTTGATCATTGATGATGGCTCTACCGACAAAACCATCGAAGTAGCAAAAGCGTTAGGTGTGCACCACATTGTTATCAACAAAAACAATCGAGGGTTAGCCAGAACGTTCAGAACCGGTTTAAATGAATGTTTAAAATTAGGTGCTGATATTATTGTTAACACAGATGGCGATAATCAATATGCCGGCTGGGATATCCCTAAACTTATCCAACCTATATTAGACGGAAAAGCCGATCTAGTAGTAGGTGATAGAAATACCGCCAAAGTTGCGCATTTTTCCCCGTTCAAAAAGTTTTTACAGAGACTCGGTAGTTACGTGGTTAAAACACTGTCGGGTGTAAAAGTACCCGATGCAGTGAGCGGTTTTAGGGCCTATAGCCGTGATGCAGCATTACAATTAAATATTGTCTCCCCTTTTAGCTACACCATTGAAGCCTTAATACAGGCCGGGAAAAAACATATGGCCGTCACATCAGTGCCGGTTGAAACTAACGAAAAAACTCGCGAATCACGCCTTTTCAGCAGTATTCCAAAGTTCATCGAACGACAACTCACCACCATTGTACGTATGTACGCGATGTATCAGCCTCTTAAGGTTTTCTTTTTTATCGGCTTAACCTTATCTATATTAGGTGCCATACCCATCCTTCGTTTCTTATATTTTTACTTTACAGGAGATGGTGAAGGGCATTTACAATCACTTGTACTGGGTGGGGTGTTTACAATTTTGGGTTTTATTTCGTTTTTAATCGCTTTGCTGGCTGACTTAATGAATTTCAATCGTCAACTTATTGAACAGACTTTGGAAAAGGTCAGGCGTATTGAACTAGAACTCAACAAAACACAAGAGCCTGATAGGAAAGACAAGTGAAGGTATTGATTGATATTGTGCATCCTGCCGATGTCCTGTTTTTTCTTAATCCTATTAAAGAACTGAGAAAAGGTGGACACGAAGTTAGGATTGTTAGTCGTGTTAAAGATGTAACCTGTGAACTTTTGGATTTGTATGAACTTGCACATAAACCTATCTCTCAAGCCAAGAAAGGGGTCATAGGCTTAGGATTAGAGTTAATCAAAAGGGACATATCACTTTTCAAAGAAGTGCGTGATTTTAGACCTGATGTCATGGCTGGTTTTGGGGGCGTCAGTATATCGCATATAGGTAAACTATTAGGTGTGCCATCGCTCAGCTTTTATGACACTGAAAAGGCCAATTTGCAGTTACGGTTAACTACCCCTTTTATTACTCACATGTATGTGCCTGATTCCTATCAGGGTGCAATTCCACCTGGCAAATCATCTGTTTTCCCAGGTACTAAAGACTTTTCATATTTTCACCAAGACAACTTTACACCTGATATGGAAAGTGCCGTTAAAGCAGGCTTTGTCCCAAACAAGAAAAACTATTTTATTCGATTAGTTGCTTGGAACGCCAATCACGATTTTGGCGTCAATGGCTGGAATGACCAAGTATTAGCAGATGTAATTGATTACATAACTAATGAATATGATGGCGTTGTACACCTTTCCTCAGAGGACGAGCTGCCAGAGCATTTTTCTACCTATTTATATAAAGGCGATAAACATTTGATTCATCACTTGCTTTCACATTGTGAATTATATATTGGTGAAAGTGCAACAATGGCCGGAGAATCGGTCATGTTGGGTGTACCAGCAATTTATGCGGCAAATGATCAACGTGGTTATACAGACGAATTAGCTAACCAAGGACTACTTTGGACGCTCTTAGATATCCAAACACATGCGATATGCAATCTTATTAAGAGTGTACAAGAGGTTACAGGTCCCCAGTGGGATGAGCGGTTGGATAGATTCTACGAGGGAAAAATTAATTTAAGCCACTATATACGTGATGAAATAGTAAAACATGGGAGTGCCTAATAATTCATTAAGGCTTTCTAAATCTTAACTGCATTACAAATTTTAATAATAGAGTGCTTGATTATCATCATTCAAGTTACTTGAGCGCTTCAGGATGGATTTAAATGGAAAAGAAGTTGAAAATTGCGATTATTGGTAGCCGCGGAATCCCTGCTGAATTTGGTGGGTTCGAAACTTTCGCTGAACAACTCGCATTAGGCTTAACTGACAAAGGTTGTCAGGTTACCGTTTTTTGTGAAAGCACACAAAAATATGATAAACCTGACTATAAAGGGGTCGACCTCTTATACTTTAAAACCCCCAATATTGTTGGAATTCGGTCTGTTTGGTTTGATTTAGTTAGCATTGTTAAAACCCTCAGAAATTATGATGTTGTATACATGTTGGGGTATCACGCTGGCTTCGCTTTTTTCATTCCTAGGCTTTTTGGCACCAAATTTTGGGTGAACATGGACGGTTTGGAATGGAAAAGAAGTAAATGGTCAGCAATGGCGAAGACCTATTTGAAATTTAATGAATGGTGCGCTGCGCGATTTGCTACCAAGCTAATTGCAGATGCTCAAGGCATTTTAGAGCATTTAGACAGTGCTTATAATGTGGGGCATAAGTCTACTATGATCCCATATGGTGCTGAGTTGTGCGAGCAAGCACCTGATACTGAAATTGTTCACAAGCTAGGTTTTGATCCCAATGAGTATTACCTAGTTGTTTGTCGATTAGAGCCAGAAAACCATGTGAAAGAGATCCTACTTGGGTTTATGCAATCAAATGTGCAAAAGAAACTAGTGATACTTGGCGATCATAAAAGTGGCACTGACTACGTTGAGGATTTAATTGCCATTGCAGACGAACGTATTGTCTTTTTAGGCACCATATACGACCAAACTAAATTAAATGCATTACGTTATTACTGTATCTCTTACCTTCACGGGCATAGCGTTGGAGGCACTAATCCTTCTTTGTTAGAAGCGATGGCTGTGGGAAATAATATCATTGCCCATGATAATATTTTTAATCGAGAAGTCACAGACGGTAATGGAGACTTTTTTAGCGACGTGCCGGAATTAAGCGAAATACTCAATCGTATTGACGCTAACGGTGTGACCGAAGAACACAAAACCAACGTCAAAAATAGAGTCATTAATATTTATAATTGGGACAGAATTATAGATATTTATTACAAGCAAATTCAAAAATCGCAAGACTAATTTTTAAAAAGGCTATTAATCGATGTCTGAAAGTCAGAGTAAAAAAAAGGTCTTGTTTGTATCACATTCTGGATTGGCATATGGCGCAGAGAGATCATTATTAGCGTTAGTTACAGACCTTTCCAAAAACTCAAATGTCACACCAGAAGTGCTATTGCCATGTAAAGGTTTTTTATCTGAAAAGTTAGAAAGCGAAGGGATTGCCGTCATGGTATTTCCTTATTACAACTGGATAACGTCACTGAAATTATATCCATTTAATCTAGTCGGCTTTTTGCTAAATTTTTTGTTGGTCAATTTTTGTATTTTAAAATTAAAAAAACGACACATTGATATTGTATACACCAATTCACTGGCCACCAATTTTGGCGCCTTGATTGCCAAAAAATTAAATAAAAAACATATTTGGCACATACGTGAATTTGTTCAAGAAGATTTAAATCGCTTTTTCATTCCCAGCGATGCATATGTGAAAAAAATTGTAGAAAAAACCACTAGTCACATCATTTATAACTCTCAAGTTGTCTCGGACAAATTTACAAAGATATTCAGTAATACTAAATCCACTGTCATATATAACGGTTTCGAGTTTAAAACCGAACAAGTTATTGACAATAGGCATCAACAATTAGTTATTGAGCAACAACCCATAAATTTAATAATAGTCGGTACTATAAGGCATGAAAAAGGCCAGCACGATGCCATTAATTGCCTAATTGAATTACGAAAACGAAAGGTTGATGTCGTATTAAAAATAATAGGCAAAGGCAACGCTCAGTATGTCAGTCAATTACAAAGTATATGCAAAGCAGCCTGTGTGTCCCAGTATGTGGATTTTGTTGGCTTAGTCGATAAACCATTGGAATATTTCAGCTCTTCCGCTGTGTCATTGGCAGCGTCGGCTAACGAAGCCTTTGGTCGTATAGTTGTCGAGTCTTGTTCGGTTGGTTGTCCCGTTGTTGCCGCTGACAGTGGTGGTTTACGAGAAATAATAGTGCACAATAAAACTGGGCTGTTTTATCAAAAACATGACATCAATGACATGGCTAACCAAGTGCAAAAATTGATAAATGAACCAAACACTTATAATGCAATTTCGCGAGAAGCCATGATTGATGTAAGCAGCAGGTTCTCATTAGAAAAGTATCGTCAAGACGTTGAGTTAGTGATTAACTCTGCTATCTATATATGAGTTTGTACAACTTTTTCAATGTTTATTTTTTTGCTTTATTAATACTAGATATAATTCAGGCAGTACTACTTTAAGTAAGGCTTTAGGTGAAAAAAGTATTGAAATCCTACTAATAGCGAAAACTATCATTTTGGCACGCCAAGACCAAAAATCTATTGACGTCTTTTTATACACTGAATTTGCGGATAGCGATGTCTCGGCTAAAAGATGATTTGCAAACTTGCTGATCGCCGATTTAACTCGTTTGGAATAGCGGCCTTTTTGAATAATATTCAATTTTTTAAACGTAATCCAAAATCCAAGTATATGCTTTACACTTTTCGCTGAGGTCATTATTGACCCTGGTCTAATTCGTCTCGAATATAGTTTAATGTCCGATACCATTACTTTTTTCAATTTAGCAGATAGCATTAAACTTGTAGTGAATAGATTGTCTTCATGTAAAATATTGGGGAAGAAACTAAATTCCTTAATTAATTCTGTTTTAACTAAATATAGGCAAGCTGATGGGTGGAATGTTGTTTCAACTAAGTCCGCAAAAATTTCTTGACCACTTTTGACCTTATCTAAAACCTCCACAGGTCTGTCGTAATCAGAATGCGGTATGTTTTCTAATGGCATTTTATGATCTTGTAGTACGTCGCTGCTGCCAAGTAACATGTCTAATTGTTTGCTTTCAATTATAGCCACTGCGTTTTTTAAAGAGTCTACCGGAAGCATGTCATCACTATCCAAAAACTGTATGTATTGACCGGTTGCTTTTTCAATTCCTCTATTACGGGCAATTGACAGTCCACCATTTTCGAAAGAGAACAATTTAACTCTGGCATCACTTTCGGCAAATTTTTGAGCAATTTCTAATGAGCCATCAGTCGCACCATCATTTATAATCACTACCTCAAGCTCTATACCCTGCTGAGATAATACTGACTGAAGGCAGTCTGCTAAATACTCTTCAACATTATATACAGGAACAATGACACTAACTTGAGGGGGATTCATGCTTTAAAACCTTCTTTATTATTTTTTTCGTCAACTGAGTAGCCTTTTTTATAATACCTCCGAAGAAAGCCTGAGTAAGTAAAATGTGCCTATTATAAATTGATAAGTCGTTAGAAACTTTAGTAAGTTGTTTTAAAGCAAAGAAAAAATCACTCAAACCTTTTGTAATTTTTAAGCTGTCGATAGCATAAAACAACATGATTTTTTTTAGGTGTTTATTGTGCTTATCATTGGCAAGAAAATATGAAAACTTATCAATGGCCGTTATCATGGATTGTTTGTGACTAATTTGATCTGTTAGTTGTTTATGAGAGGTGGTTGTCCATGAGCCCACCGCGTTTCGGCGATATACTGACATGACATCGTTCAGATAATATGCCTCTCCAAGAGAAGACATGAAAATCTGAACAAAATAGTCACCGATAGGTGCGCTTTCATAAGACTTAGTTAACGTTTCAATGTCTTGGTTAATAAACATTAAGGATGCCGTGGGCATAAAAGGCCCTCTGCCTAAAATTACATCAGCAGTTTTTACTGGTCCACTATTGGGATAATGTTGACACATTATATTTTCGCGATTTGCCACGTGGTCCAGTTCAATTGCGGGATGAAAACACAAAGAAATCTTCTTGTTTTCAGTAAACACCGCAACTTGTTTTTGTAATTTATGTTTGTCATTCCAATAATCATCACCTTCACATAAAGCAATATATTTTCCCTTAGCCTTTTTATATAGGCTTTGCATTGGCTTTATACCTTGTGAATATTGATTTTCAGACTGTAAAATAGGTTTTACGATTTGAGGGTATAAATCCTGATAGTGAAGTAAGATCGCCGGAGTTTTGTCTTTTGATGCGTCATCATTTATCAGAATTTCAAAAGCGAAATCGGTTTCCTGCATTAAAAAACCAAACAAGGCTGACTCTATATAATCTTCGTGGTTATACGCGGTACAAACAATACTTACGATAATGTTTTTTACGTTGTTCCATGAGGACAAAATATCTTTTTCTGATCTTAAATTTTTATTTTTTACAGTCATTTAAGCTTTGATCCCGCCAAGTGTAATTAAGATTTCGACAACTTATTTTTGCTAGAATGTTACTTGTATCCGAAGTTAGAACCCAACCTAAATTCTTTGTCGCAATAGTTTGAAATCTGTCCATATGAGCCTTTACATGGCGATGGTAATCATTGACATTTTTAATGTGGAATATTTCATTTTAAATTCTAAAACTAGTTGCTATGAAAATCCGTTTGTAAATTTAACCTATATATTGAGTAAAATTAGGGCGTGGTCAAAATTTACCGCATCATAGGTATGTTCCGTTGCAACCTTTGCTGTAAACATTGGTACTCAGCTTTTTAATTACACCATGTTTCTCTTCTGTCAACTAATAAATGTTGCTACACCATATTAGGTGTCCCATCCCGTCAATAGCTTTTTAATTTACGCTGCTTCCATAAATTTTGGCTTATGTATAGTTAATGAAATTATCTAATTTTCTCCACCGCTATTTTTCATTTTGGGGTTATCGTTTTATTTCTATATTTGAAGAATAAGTCCTTTGCTAAATTATAAGCTTGGAAATTAAATATCGCGGTAAATAGTACGTATAAAAATAAGGCCAAAAGACTTAACAAAATTAGTTTAATACTTGGATTTATTCCAAGTATAGGCTCCAACCAATAGATACCCGCAGCGATCAAAACAGAAATTATTAACACCGGTATAAAGTCACCTAATTGTTCTTTTGCTGAATAATTAATTAGTCGCGAAGTAAAATAGACATTAGGTAAATAATTAATAATACTCGCAGCAATTTGGCCAATAATAATCTCGATAATGCCAAAATTTAATGTATATATAAAAATACTTATTATTATAAGTTTCTTTACGACACCAATATAGAAAATCAAATCAGAACGGCCTTTAACTTTTAAAATATTTAAATTGATTGAGTTAATAGGATAAAGTATTGAAGCTATTAACATTAGTTGTAGATAAATTGCTGCACCGTACCAGTTTTCAGGTAATAACACTTCAAATAATAAAGGAGCTAATGCACAAGAAAACATTATCATTGGAAAGATTAAATATGTGGTCACTTTTATTAGAGTTCTATAACTTTTTTTCAATCTTACATTATCGTCCTGTAATTTAGATAGCGCAGGATAAGTAACACTTTGAACTGCCCCAACAATAAATTCGATTAAAATAACTTTAATCTTTTGAGCAAAAAAATAAATACCAACTGGTCCTGCCGCAAAATATTTAGGCAATGTAATTAAATACATGTTCTGAAAAGGAATGGAAATCATGGAGTCGAAAACAATATAACTGGCGAAACGCCAAAGCCCCATTAATGCGGTAAAACTAAATTGAAAACTTGGTCGCCATAACTTTAGTCGCCAATAACTGATAGAAAGAAAAAGTTGGTAAAATATAATTTGAAAAATTAATGCCCACTCAGCAAAATTCAAATATGCAAGGATAATTGCAATTAACGATGACCCAAAAGATGCGGGCAAAATTACTTTCAGTTGATCTTTAAAATTTAAAGCGCGAACAAGTACCGTTTTTTGAATAACTATTAATGATTGTAAAAAAACTGAAAATAATACCACCCTAATCAATAATATAAGGCGAGGCTCCGCGTAAAACTCTGAAATTAGCGGCGCCGCAAAATAACAAATAAGATAAATTAATCCGCTTAAAACTAAATTAGTGTAAAAAACAGTGTTGAGTTCTAATTCTGACACTTCAAGTTTTCTAATTAATGCTTGACCTAAGCCTGCATCAACAAGTACTGAAGATAAACTTATAAAAACAGCTAACATGGCGATAAGTGCATAGTCTTCTGGAACTAAAAACCATGCTAAAAACAAGGTGGTAATCACCCCGATACCTTTGCTTAAAAATCGTTCACAAAAACTCCAAAAAACTCCTGAAGTCGTTTTTGATTCTAAATTTTGCATTAAGTTTTATTTTTCCAAGGAAACTCTGTTTGTTTTGAACTGGCACCAATGAAATTGACAAATTCTTTATAAGCATTTTTATCTGTTAGGTTTATTACCAATAATTGATCTGGCCTTGTCTTAAAATAGTCAATTACTGATTTATTATATGTATTGTAAAATTCTAGTAATACTTCCTTTTTATAAGGCTCGTTTTCCGGCGTATCAAATAAAATTCTATTTACGTCCCATGGGCGACCTTTATATGAATTAACTGCATTTAAAAGTTGTTCTTTGTTTGGTGGTATTCCATCATTGTTTGCCCAAAGTTTAGAGTGAAACTTGGTAATCGAGTTGAACCACTGCTCTTCATCATCACGTATAGTAAGGATAAACTTACTATTTGGAAATTTTTGTTGCAAAGCAACAAAGGTGTAAGGAAAAGAAAAAGGAGAATCTTGAAATGCTTGAGCTCGATTGCAGAACTTAAGAATAGGCTTGAAATCTCGTTCAGCCCAATTTTTGAATAATATTTTAGCATCTTTTTCACAAGCAACAACGATTCCTAATTCAACTAACGCAGCATTTAGAGATGTGGTACCTGTTTTATTTAACCCAATACAAAATATTTTCGGTTTGCCGATTACTTTCAAAGAATTAAATAAATTATTTAATTCTTTGAAAGTTTTTATAATTGTCTTTTGTAATGTTTTTTTAATCATCTATTAGCACTGCTTTTGCCTATTATGTTTTTGATACCAACAACCAAATATTTTTGTTTGATCGATGAAAAATCATCATTGTCTGGATTATAATACTTAAAATATGGTTAGACGTAAGCCTCAAATATTAAGGCGTGATATAAGAATATCTAATTAACTTTTCTCGCTCTAAACCATAATATTCAGCATCAAAAGTAGCACTTAATAAAAGGAAGTCAGCCAGTTTTGTTTTCTGTTCATTTGTAAGTTTATCAAGCTTAGTTGTAGTTGTTATTTTTTTATTGAGTAAATATTTCACCGGAATTAATTTGCTGTGGTACATGAATTGAATAATCTTAAATATTACTTTATTCGTCCTTAATCTTTTCTCAAATTTAGATAAACGTAAAGCCAAAGATTTGTTAGATACGGCAATTATTGAATTTTCAATATGTTGTTTTTTGTTTTCGTGTTTAGATTCTAATAGTTTTGAAATTTCTGCAGTAGGTAGGCTTAAAGTTTTAGCGACTGTTTCATAATAGTGATTTTTGTCATGTTTAAGATCTTCAAACAAAATCACTTGAGTTTCAAATAATAAGCCCAACTTGCTTAACAAATCCGCATAGTGAAATGATTCGTATAGTTTATTGTGTCTGTCTTTTTCATAAGTTCTGATATAACTATCAAATGTATCGTAATCCTTATTTCCTAAATAATATTGGCCATAAAACTGAACATACAATGAGTAGAAATAATCAACGGGGTTTCTTAGCGAAATTAATATTTTTACCTCATAGGGGGCAAGGATAGATTTTAATGTGGTTAGCTTTTCCTCTAGAGAACGGTTGTCCAGTCCTGGATAACATGCCATTAATCCTTCATCACTATATACGTTTAAAAGTGTGTCACTAAGGATTTTATCTAATGTATTAATTGCAGAACGTTCAAGCTTACCTTCACATATATCACGTATTACTTTGCCGCTATTATTAGTCGTATGTATTTGACCTGTTTTATCATCGACGCTTAATACTTTACCAAGAAAGTTAATTTTGCCTTGCTCATATAACTTTTGAAATAGGTGATGTTGTAAAGTTGTGCTTGCCGTTTTGGGTAGCCCTAAATGAATAACTATTTTTTTCATATACATCCTAGTGAATAGGGATAGTGTTTATTTGAGTAAGTTTGGAGAAGCATGTTTTTTGATGTCTAGGAGCATATCTTCTATTCCGTATTCGCAATGATAGTCAAACGTACGCGACGTTTTAGACATATCAAAAGTGAAGTTTGGTTGCGAGGGTTTTTCAGGTTTATAGGTTTTTTTGACATATTGTCCCTCAGAAAACACTTTAATAATTGCAGATACAAATTCATCAAGCGATACCGGATTACCTGTTCCAGCATTAAATAATCCCTGGGCGGTTTTGTGAGTAATTGCTTTATCAATTAATTTAGTAAAATCTTTAATATAGGGCATGTCTTTAGCATTGTTAGTATCACCCCAAAGTTCAATTTGGTTAGTACTGGTGACAGAGCGGATCATATTAATATAGGCCTTGGTTTTTGTTTTGCCATCTACATAATAATTAACATTGTCATCACAACAATATACAGTTGGTATTCGAAAAATAATGGTCTGTAAACCATATTCCTGGTGATAGTGCTCTAACATTTCGCATGCAGTTACTTTGGAAATTGCATACACAGCGTGGTCACCGGTGTAAGTTAACGTTCGTGCGTCAGTTTCCTTTATTGGAACACCGCTATAAAAAGAGCCAGACACATCGGAAAAAGTCATGACATAAATGACTTTTTTAATGTTATTTATTCGACAAAACTCAAGCACATTTAAAGTGCCCGTAATATTGACGTTAACATATTGATTTTGATCATAACCTTCCATTGATGCAGGCATAGTCCCAGCAATAAAAACAACTGCATCGTAATCAGTCTCTAATTGTCCAAAAGAATCTTTGTCGCTAATATCCAGACGAACTTTACTAATATTGTTATTGGATAATTTTGAATTTAGGTAAGTTCCTGTCACATCATGTTTATTTGCAATAAATTCAACCAAACCAGAACCTAAACTACCTGATGCACCTATCACTAATACTTTACTCATAAAATTCACTCTGCATATATTTGAAATTAATCTGAAGGGCTAAATGTTTACAATATAGGCTCTATTTCATTCAGCAACTCTTGAGCACCAGCTTTGTTATTGAACATCAATTGAAGCTACGAAATGTTGTATTTTTGAAGCAACTTTTTGACATCATCCTTAGCATTCCACATCAATACATCAATGATTGATAAATGACTGACAAAATCATGTTTGCCTTGGGGGTAACTCAGGTTTGAGATTTCCAAAAATGATAGCTCAATGTTTTTCGCTTTGAATTGTTCTTTTTTATAAAGTACTTCGCCATTTTTCATATTACAGTACTTATCAGCATTATTTAAAGAGCACATGGCGTATAACTTCTCGGCAGCAGAAGCACTTTTATCGTAATCTAACTCGCTTGAAAAGCTGTAATCTAGTTCAATTGCAAGATAGTTAAAAACAGCCAAAACGGAGTCCCTGCAAAGACGTGCAACTTGTGTTTCTTTTGCTGAAAATATTTGACTTATTAAAGGCATAACTGCTTCAAAGTTAGGTGCTTTTCGATAATTCTGCTCAATACTTCTTAATATTTTTTTACGGTTGGCAACGAAGTGTAACTCGTTGATCTTACTAAAACTAGATGCTTTCTCTACTGGCACAGTAAACAACTGTTTCTGTCCATTAGCCAGAATATTGTTGCGATTTATGAAGCCGCCTTTGATGAAATTCACATCGTCATAAAAAATAAACTTGTCACTATGATATGCAAGTTGATAGTAGCCCAAATATGGAAATAGATAAGGTTGCATTACAGCTAATATCATATCAATTCTCAGTTTGTGGATGTTATAAGTAGACTTTTCCAAACGTTCATTTTAACCACTTATAAAACTCCTGATTCTGTAATTTTACCAATTACTTTGTCAGTGTCCTCAGCCGTCATATCAACATGCAAAGGCAAACAAAGTATACCATCGGTAACCGCATCAGTATTAGGTGTGCCATGATTCTTACATTCAGTAAATACTGTGTCTAGGGCTGGTGAAAAATACGCTCTGCTTTGAATTTGGCTATCAGCCAGTTTGCTGATTAATTTTTCGGCTTGCTGGCTATTTTTAAGTTTAATGGGCATATAGGCACCATTATAATTAGCTTGTGAATGCCATGTTGGTAATTCAACCACATCTTTTAAACCTGCGATATATTGGCTGAAAAGTTCAGATCTGTGCTTCAAAACAGTATCCATTCGCTCTAGATTAACTAATCCAACTGCCGCTTGGTATTCGTTTAACTTTCCATTTATTCCAGTCTCTTCAATGCCTTTACCTGGCGCAATACCGAAGTTAATCATGTGTTTAGCTTTTTCAAAATGTTGCTGGTCTTTGAATATAACGGCACCACCTTCAACGGTATGAAACACTTTAGTGGCATGAAAACTTAAGGTGCTGGCATCGCCATAATTGAGTACAGATTGATCTCCAACGTTAACTCCGAAAGTGTGACACGCGTCGTAAATTACTTTTACGTTTCTTTTTTTACTTAGTGATTCAAAACCTTCTACATCGCACGGATTGCCGTATACATGGGTAGCAACAATAGCATCTAGGGTTGGATCTTGGTCCAAGGCGCGACTCACCGCATTTGGGCAAAGATTATAACTTTGGCGGTCTATATCAGCAAAAGAAAGGGTGTCTTTTTGCCAATGAAATGCACTAGTAGTGGCCACAAAACTGAATGGTGTAGTGACAATATTATCGACACCCAGCGCCCGACCTGCCAGTTGCAATGCTATGGTGCCATTGGAGACTAATAATAGATTTTTAACGCCCAAGTAATCTTGAAGTTTTTCAGTTAACTCATCATGCAGTGGACCAAAATTAGTAAACCAACCATTTTGATTAATTTTTTCTAGATAAAACTGTAATTTTTTAAGGTCTGGTTTAAGTGGGCTATTTAGTGCAATCATCTAATTTATTAAACTCATCAAGTATTCACCGAAGTAATTTTTCAATTTGTGCGCAGAAGCTATAAAGCCTATTTTCAAATGGTAACTGCATGTGTTCATATCATTTTCTTCCTTGCTTATGCTCTCTTTAACAATTGTTCAGATCAAGCGCAACCTGACACTTTCCTAAATGAGTTTTCATACGTAATTGGTGACTGTTCAGCATTGGCTTTATGCAGTAGCTCCATAAAGTTTTTTTACATGCGAGCACGATTTTGTTAAGCGTAAGTGGCTGTCCGCTAACTATTTCTAAACTGAACGCGCACATCAGTTAAATTAGAGTGGGCTTTCCAAGATAATCGGTAATCGAACCATTTTACAGTTTCAAAGATTAAACGTCATTTTTTATTCAAGTTTTCTTTACTGAATTAACTGAAGAGTTCGTGATAAAGCTTATTAATCACCACCCCAAAATGTCTAATGGGTGAAACTATATCAGTTATTTGTTTATTCCAACTTGCTAAAAGTTGTACCTGTGCAAATTGATTGAAGTAAGCAAAGTCCTCGTTAATTCTATTAAGCCAACTTTGCATTTCTGCACAGCGCTCTTCAATTGTCATATCAAGACGAGTAGGCGACCCTAAATGTAATGTAGTGACTTGATGTAGGCTTTTAAATCTAACTGATGGATAAGTTAACCATT
>NZ_JBLIEK010000085.1:0-15596 GCF_047632995.1 Psychromonas sp. | reverse complement strand
AAATCCCTCAAGTTCAAGTTTATCTACAGGAGCAAAAGAAGCGACTAACTCAGTCATTATTAGATTATCTTTAGGTAATTTTTGCCCTGTTAGGTATTTTTGAAAAACTGAACCGACTGAATATTTCTCTTTATTTGAAATCTCAATTATATTGTCACCACAGTCTACCTTTGCAACACTAAACAATTCATTTTTTGATGTTCTAATGACAAACCCCTCGCCATCTTCCAGCAGCCTCATAGATCCTTGTTCATAACTCAGTGGAAATGTATACATTTCAAACGTCACGCTATCTACATTGGCTAGTGCAAAACATCCCCAAACGATAGCTGTAACGAAAAACACTATTCTTTTAAATGCCATAAACCGTACCTATATTGAAATTCAACAACAAACATAACACCCACGCTATAATTATCAAACATTTATAATAAAACTATGATTTTGTTATTGTTAAGCTTGCCCTTAGTCAGCGATAAGAGTTCATTCTTTATTGTAATAAAAAGCCCACTTCGATGTGGGCTCGTCTAGATTGTCCATCAGGCCTTTTGTTTAACGTTTAATGGCCATTGTCGTTATCACTTGCACAACCCTCTGGCGAAATTAGCGGTTTTACTTAGACGAGTTATTAATTCGTGACCATTTTATTAATTTAATTTTCTTACCCTAGCATCACATCTAAATACATCATCAACGCGAAACCAGTAAGCAAACTAAACGTTGCCATATTCTCAAATCCTCTTCTATGAGTTTCAGGGATAATTTCATGATTAATAATGAACAACATTGCACCCGCTGCAAATGCCAATGATAAAGGCATAAAAAGACCGGCGAATGATGCCGCTAGACTCCCGAATAAACCACCAATTGGTTCTACGAGGCCAGTTAAGAAAGCAACAAGAAAGGCCTGCATTCTAGAATAGCCGACTGTAAGGAGAGAAACTGCAACAGCCAGACCTTCTGGTATATTCTGTATCCCAATACCTGTAGCAAGCAAAACTCCATTTTTGATATCGCCACCGGCAAACCCCACACCTACTGCCATTCCTTCCGGGAAGTTATGTAAAGTAATCGCGATAACAAATAACCAAATACGGGCGAATGCTTTTGTGTCAGGCCCTTCATGCCCTGATAGAAAATGCTCATGAGGCAGATATTGATTCATTGAATATAGGGTTACTGCACCACAAAAAATTCCAACAATTACCACAATTACACTAAGATGTTTGCTATCAAACATAATCTCTCCATACGCCATTGCTGGTAATATTAATGAGAAGATCGATGCTGCGAGCATTATTCCTGCGGCAAAACTAAGCAGTCCGTCCTCTAATTTATTAGACAGATCTTTGATAAAGAAAACACCTAAGGCACCTACGCCTGTAAGTAAACCTGCAGCAAGACTGCCTAGAAAACCAATCCAAATTACATTCATAGTTTGTATTTACCTAGATAACATCTTATTTGTGTGGATTTTGCTTACTTTGTAATAAAGCGAGCATTGAATTTATTGTCGTAGTTATTACGGCAATATTTTTATAAATGTAGGTGTAAATTGAACTTTTTTGCAACGTTGGAGGAGATAAGTTACTGATACACGTTGTGTCGAGCATAGCAGATGAAACAAGGTAAAGAGAGTATTAAGCCCAACGGACTATATTTGTGGGTTGTTTTTAGCGAAGTGATTTGATCACGATTAGCGATGAAAATCGATCCCCTGATAGCATTTATTGTTCTTTATTTTTGCGGGGATTCGTCAGTACTCAAGCTAGATCAAGAGGCAAATTCAAAGCTTCGCCCAGATGCTAGAGTAAGGCGCAACACGGTGAGATAGTCACTCCCTTTTCCAATGCTGCAACGCAGCACTCGCTTTCGGGCTAAATGACGATTACCGCTCAACCCGACTAATGTCTGGGATTAAAATGCGCTAGCCGTGTCTATACTAAGCAACAAGCCTTAAAGCCTCACATTTTCTAAACTTTATAATAAGGAGTTATTAATGAAATTACTTATAACAAAGTTCATTAATTTTATTGAAACGGATATTTGGCGAATTCGGGCTAACCAGCTATCAGGAGTGAGATTATTTGCTCTTCGTCAACTTCGTATCATTCTTTTGGCTGTGCGTGGTTTTGCGGAAGATAAATGCATGCTGCGTGCCTCAGCTTTAACTTTTTTTTCTTTATTATCCATTGTTCCGGTTGTCGCGATGGCTTTTGGCATTGCCAAAGGGTTTGGGTTTGAAAAAAAACTTGAAACATTGCTATTTGAAAACCTGCAGGGGCAGGAAGAGGTCGTTGAGAAAATTATCGGGTTTTCTCAGGCGATGCTTGAAAATACCCAAGGAGGTATTATTGCCGGAATTGGTACTGTGGTGTTATTTTGGACGGTCATCAAAGTATTAGGTCAGATAGAAGAATCGTTTAATGAAATATGGGGGATCAAGAAAAGTCGAAGTTTTGGCAGAAAGTTTAGCGATTACACTTCTATCATTCTGATTTGCCCTGTTTTATTGATTATGGCTAGCAGTGCCACCGTTATTATTAGTAGCCAGGTTACACTTCTGGTGGAAAAGTTATCCTTTCTAGGGCCGATTGTTCCGCTTATTATTACTAGTCTTAAAATTCTGCCTTATTTTGTAATTTGGACGGTATTTACTTTTATTTATATTTTCATTCCTAATGCCAAAATAAACTTTCGGGCCGGCCTTTTAGGAGGGATTATTGCTGGGACCACCTATCAGATTGTGCAATGGATTTATATAACGTTTCAGGTGGGCGTCTTAAAATATGGCGCCATTTATGGGAGCTTTGCGGCCTTACCGCTATTTTTAGTGTGGCTGCAGATGAGTTGGCTGATTGTGCTTCTAGGCGCAGAGGTTTCCTTTGCAGAACAAAATGTGGAAACTTATGAGTTTGAACCGGATTGTCTGAAAACCAGCCATTCATTTAAGCGATTAATTTCCTTATACATTGTTCAATTAAGTGTTAAGAATTTTTGTAAGGGAGAAAAACCCTGGCACGCAGATAAAATATCACATTTTTTGGAATTACCCATTCGCCTTGTTCGGCAGATCCTTTTTGAATTAACTGAAGCGGGTCTGTTGGTGGAGGTCAAATTGAATGATGCCAATACCCTATTTTACCAACCGGCACGCGATCCTGACTTCCTAACAATTTTTCATGTTCTGGAAACCTTAGATCAACATGGTGTTGATACGGTTCCAATTATAAATTCCGACGAATTCAATAAACTAAAAGGAACGTTTGAGAAATTTAAGACAGCTATTGAAAATTCTCCATCCAATATTGCCTTGAAGGATATTTAAGGTAACTGGACACGCAAAAAGTGAACGCAATTAGTCACCATAATGCGGCGCTGATTATCCATTAACCAAGTCACTCGTTTCGCTAAAGTGCGCAGGTATCTTCTAAAGGGCAAGAGACGGGACAGCAAAACCTTTTTAGTATCACTCTCTGTGAAGGTAAAAATCGTCAGATAAAAAAGATAACGGCTGCAGTGGGTTTTGCCACATTAACACTGGTTAGAGTTGGAATTGGCAAGATCCATATCGATAGTATGATCGCCGCAGATATTGGCAAGTAACAGGAGCTCAATAATCTACTTTAAAAATTATTGATAGGCGATAGAAAAAAACTCGATAGGCAGTGCGCAAAACATCTTCAACCTTATCGCCCTCATTTTGATACAGTTATTAAACGTTTTTATATTGCTAAGTTAGCGTCACAATATATGCTTAACAAGCAACGTCCGGTCGAAACTGTGTGTCTTATGCACAATACAGCAAAGGTGATAATTGATGGTAAAAAATATTTTAGTGGTCGGCGCATCTGGTTATGTCGGTAGTCAATTAGTGCCAGTACTTGCACAAAAAGGGTATTGTGTGACCGCGACAGGTCGGGATCTAAAATCACTTTCTACACGCAGTTGGAGCAGCCTAGATAATGTCAATCTGGTGCAGTTAGACCTATCCATTAGCCGTGATTTATCATCTATTCTGAAAAATATTGATGTCGTTTTTTATCTTGTTCATGGTATGAATGATGGGACTGATTTCGTTAAAGGAGAACTATACAGCGCCCAAAATTTTAGTGATCAATTAAAAAACAGCCAAGTGAAACAGCTTATTTATTTAGGTTCTTTGCAACCCGTTTCCGCTCATTCAAAACATTTTATTGCGCGGAAAAAAACCGGCGATATTCTAAGAGAAAGCAATATTATAGTCACTGAATTAAGAGCAGGTATTATTGTAGGTCCTGGTTCCGCAGCTTTTGAGGTGATGCGTGATTTCGTTTATCACCTGCCCATTATAATTACACCCAAGTGGATGGCTTCTCATAATTCGCCTATCGCCTTAGAAAATCTGCTTTATTATCTTACTGAATTACTCAAACTCACTTTCCAAAATAATAATATTTTTGATGTCGCTGGCACTGAATTATTAACATACAAAAAACAGATGCAAATAATTGCTAAGCTAGCAGGTAAAAAAATACATATTATCCCCTTGGCATTTCTCACCCCCAATATGGCCGCTTACTGGCTTAAAATAATGACCTCTGTGCCTACGAACATTGCTAAAGCATTAGTGGGTGGTTTGCAGTATGACTTATCTGCCAACGGTGAGCAGATCCAAGCCCTCATTCCACAACCCTTACTTTCTTTTGAACAATCAGTTTCTAATACCTTTGCCCATGAAAACGATATTATCGATAGTGCCATATGGGGATTTGATAAAGATGCTCTGTTTCGGTGGCAACCCGACTATGGCTATTATCCGAAGCAGGCAGGTTACACCTTAAAAACAACGGTAAGTGCCAAGTCGTTATGGAAACAAATTCAATTAATCGGTACTCAAGACGGCTATTTTTTCGCCAACATTTTATGGCGAATTAGAGAATGGATTGACCACCTCGTGGGCGGTAATTCTTTAAAGCGCTATCGCCGCGATCCTGAAAAATTAGCATTAGGTGACCAAATTGATTCTTGGAAAGTGATATCCATTAAAGAAGATACCTTCTTGTCTTTATTATTTGGTATGAAAGCGCCAGGACTTGGACGTTTAGAATTTAACATTGTCGATAAAGGCACTTATCGAGAATTAGATATACGTGCTTGGTGGCATCCTGCAGGAATTTGGGGGTTGTTATATTGGTTTATGATGATGCCCGCACATTTATTTATCTTTAAAGGTATGACAAAAGCCATTGTTAAAAAATGTAATACTGGCAAACAAAGCCGCTGACTCTTAAGTTCCTTAGGTATAATAATAGCTTATGTTAACCTGCACATATTATTACACCGAAATATAAAATATTAAGAAGGAATGCTTAACATGCCAGGCTTAGAATCAATTCTGCTATTCATCGCTTTAGGTTCATTTGTAGGCGTTGCTGCGGGCCTTTTAGGCATTGGTGGAGGTGGAATCATAGTGCCCGCACTCACGACTATTTTTCTGATGCAAGGCATGCCACAAACCGAAGTCGTTCATATGGCGCTAGGTACTTCAATGGCGACCATTATTGTCACCTCTTTTGCTAGTTTGAGTGCTCATCATAAACGCAATGGCGTGATCTGGGATGTCGTTAAAATGATGACACCAGGGATATTGATCGGTACTTTTCTCGGCACTTTTTTAGCCTCAATGTTAAGTTCATTTTATTTGGCAATCTTCTTTTCTCTGTTTATGGCTTATGTTTCAGTGCAAATGTTTTTAAACAAAAAACCAACACCCAGTAGACAACTTTTAGCTTCTTGGGGACAGTTTTCAGCAGGATCTTTTATCGGTGCGATTTCTGCAATGGTTTCCATTGGAGGAGGCTCTTTAAGTGTTCCTTACTTAGTTTGGCAAAATGTAGATATCAAAAAAGCTATCGGTACCAGTGCTGCTATTGGATTCCCTATCGCAATAAGTGGGACATTGGGCTACATCATAAATGGTTGGGATAATACAAATATCGATAATTTGACCTTTGGATTTATCTCCTTACCTGCGTTTTTTATCATCGCATTTTGTAGTTATTTTACGGTACCTTTAGGTGTCAAATTAACACATATACTGCCAATAAAAATTACTAAAAGAATATTTGCATTCTTACTTATTTCGTTGAGTATCAAAATGTTATCTTCTTTTATTTAAAGATGTAATACCAAATTCGATAATTATCTATTCATTGATGCTTGCTAAAAGACAGGAAAGGCAAACCTTTTCAGGTAAAAAAGAGATGGGTGTCTGCTGCGCGACACCCCTCTTTCTTTGTATAGTGTTACTTTTCCCAGGCCCAAGTTTAGTTTTTTATTGAAAGCTATTATAGATTCCAGTCTGATGGTGAAGCTGTATTAAAACGAGAAATGCGTTTACTTGACTCCCCTTTAAGCTGGTAATAACTATCTTCATAAATATTCCATCTGCATAGGTCGATAGGGGTAACCTCTGATGCATTTACACTACCCACTGCGCCAGAGACCTCTAATCCTGCGCAGACAAGCTCAGAACAAAAGAACTTGCTGAAATCTTCTTGGTTGTATCCAACGCCATGCATTCCAAATGGAAGTTTATCTAGCGCATCAACGACCGATTTTATTGCCTGAGGCATATCATAAGCTTTTCTTTCTTTGGCTTGATTAAATAGAAAGTCAAAGAACTTAGCTTTATTAAATAAAGTCTCTCTAATACTATTCTTGAGCGGTAGCCACCACAACTCACCACTATAGGTGTTAAGTCTGTCACTGAATCGGGAAACATTTACGCCATTGAATCCATTGAGTGAAGTAGATTCAATAATTTGATTAAAGAATCTGCCTGTTTCATCTTCCGGTATTTTTGTTTGCAGAATAACGCCAACATGAGAAACACCTGAAAAAGTGGCAAACTTAATTATTTCTGAAAAATGACCCTTTCCTCCAAAAGCAATTACATCTCCTGGCTGCATTAGGTCTCTAGCTTCTTGGTAGGATATTTGTTTTGCTGACATATGACTTCACCTTATCTAGTAGTTAGGATTATTCCGTACAAACGAGGCTGTAGAATTCCTTTGTTACGATAAAAGCACTATTTAAGAAATTTAAAGCCTGCAAAAACAATAGACTAAAAAGTGAAGTTTATGTGTAAAAAATGACATGAGCGTTCCAGCTTAAACATCTTGCTAGACACGAATAAGTTAGAGTTGTTTTGCTGTTTTCTTGTTTACAGAAAAGAACGCATATTGAAGAATTGGAAACTAACGCCAGCAATAAAGGGCGCGTAAGTTGGCTGTTTTTGCCGCTTTTTATTTTAGTAAAAAACGGACAACTGTATCGAGTCGCCTGCAGCAACTGTTATTATATTCCAAGTATACTCAGCGCTAATTTTTATTCTTATCTGAATCCAATGTTTCTTTAAAAGAAGAAAATGCACTGAAAGCAATAAAAGCAGTTAATAAGCACCACCAAGAAAAGCCTGAAAAAATAATCCAAAGAGTCCAAATAGAAAAAGATATCCCAGTTATCAAAGATAACAGGTAACTCTTTGCTTTACTTTCCTCATGATCTCTTACTTTATATTCAGCATCTGTCGGATAAAGGATGTTTACTAATTCAGAAACTCTACCATCAACACGATTATATTCTTCACTACCTTTTTCAATTAAGTTTCTGATTTCTAGATGTAACTTCAGATCTTGTTTTAAATTTACTTTCGACTCAAATAATTTTGATAGGGCAAGTAATAAACCGATAATTGACGCACCCAACTTCAACAAAGTTTCAAGATCAAATTCCATGTATACCTCTTATTTTCATCCTGACATTAGTAAACAAATAACGCCGCGTTCACCGGCGAGAGTGCGGCAACTAGGCCTTATTTTCTGGGATTTCAAACAAATAATCAGTAACACCAATATCAAGTTTCATTTGATTTAATAGCGTGCTTAATTGCCCTCTATGATGTGTTTGATGATTAAATAGGTGGCTTATGAGCTCACCAAAATCACGCTTACTAACCACACCTTTAGTATTTGAATACGCTAATAATTTGTCAAAATCGTTTTCTATAGTTTCATTTTTAAGCCATCTGCATATTGATAAATCAACTTTTTGCCGAGCTTCCAGTAACAATGATAAATCTGAAAATATAATATCATCAAGGCCTTTGGGTTTAGGGAGATCTGATAAATCCACTAAAGATCTATATCTATTAGAGTGCTTTGAAAACCTTGTTAACCAAATGAGATCGCCCACTAATATATGATTAAGCGTCCCAATAATCGATTTGAAATATGCACCACGATCGTCATTTACGTCTCTTTCATCAAGCTCTTTAACAAGATTGTAAATCTGACTATTCATGCGCTGATTGTAGTCAGACATCAGTATAAAGTGACTCTGTAAATTCATAGTTAAACCTTAGACTGCCGGCGACAACGGTATCGACTCACAGTGCAACGCATTGTTAGGACAATATAAATACCGGCCGAAAAATTTAATTACAAAATTTAATAATGTCACGTTTTGCGACCTCAATTTCATGTTTACCCGTTGGCAGTCCATTTTGTAACTTAACATCTCCGCTAAGAATTTTGCGCGCAAGTGTACATGGATCATTGGCTGTATTTTCTTTTGCTAAAAAGAACATTGATTCCTGTTTTTGCATTTCGGTCACTCTTTCAAGAGGATCCTGTTTTTTAACTTTCGAATTTGATTTGGGTGAGGCGAGCTTCGGCATTAAATTCTGCGAAGCTTCTACTTCAATCTTTTGCGATTCCGAATTGCCTGCATTAACATTCTTGTCGGAATAATGTATTTGACCGTCCGCATCAGTCCATTTATATATTTCCGCATAACCGCTTGATGAAAAGACCAAAAACGCAATACAGACACTCCTGATGTATAACCTCGCAGCTGAAATATTTTTAACCATGTTCTTATTTATCCTGTAATTGTGGTACCAAACCCCTCATGCCTGAATAACTGGCGCAAAATTGTGGGCTTAATTTAGTGAAGCAAAATAGCCCGCGGTTTTTAGTCCGCGTGCAGCAAATTATATTTATGTTATTTAAGCAGTTTTAGAATTTGAGATTTACTATAACCATTTACAATACTGCCATTAATATTTAGTAAGGGGATACCATTGCCGCCCAATTCATCGTAACGGCGGCGCCCTTCCTCTGACTTTTCAATATCAAACTCTGTGTATTGTATATTGTTGTCTTTGAGCAGTTCACGCGTTTTTTTACAATAACCACACCAATCTGTAGCATACAAAATCACTACGTTATTTTCTGAATATTCTGAAGTCCCGTTAGATAAGATTGGCCAATTATGATAAATACCAAAAATGACGCATAAGATTAATAATTTTTTCAATTTAAGTACCCGTATTGCGACAAACATAACGCCAGCAATAAACGACAACAAGCCATAATGCGTCCGATTTGATTGCATTTATTAAACGAAACCGCTGCGCGGCAGAATAAACAAACCACATAAATCAAGGCTACAAAGCCGTTTTGATTATTTTTATCAATCTTACCTCAACAAACTGATCTTACAAGGTAAAAGCCCCAAAACCATCGATTGTTACAGCCGTTGTATTCGCCATGTCACACTCTTATTTAATGCCTGTCCTCAAGTGTGTCTGTGAATCGGGTAAAACCAACATAGAATACGGGCATTTACTAAGGAAAATAATGAGATAAAACATCCTTTTAAAATCAATGTTTTTTGGGTAAAAGGCTTTTATTCTTCCTATACTCAGAATGACGGCGGCTTTTGATGATCGGTCAGAATATCGCCAGCTAACGGTAAAACCAACAAGATAATAGACAGACGGCTAGAATTGCATCGGAGGGATAAATGTCCATAAAGATTCCATATATATCCGCCGTCATTCATACAATCTGCGAGGAATGAAGTATGGATTTGGACAAGCAGGAATCGGACGGTGCATCGTTCTACAGAGCGACGGAAGAAGACGTGCTGCACCAGCTGGACGTCAATTCCGCACAGGGGCTCTCTCAGGAGGAAGTTCGGAAAAGACAGCAACAATACGGCCCAAATGAACTCCAGGAAGAAACGACACCCAGTCCATACCATATCCTAGTCAATCAGTTCAAAAGCATTGTCATTCTGATCCTAGTGGCGGCAGCAGCAGTTGCTTTCATCACCGACCGCTGGCCGGAAGGTCTGGCACTGATCGCCGTGACGTTGATCAATACCGCCATCGGCTTTTTCTCAGAGTACAAAGCGGTCCGGTCAATGGAGGCGCTAAGACGTCTTGGACAGCATAAAACATCGGTCCGGCGACAAGGTGAAGTACAGGAGATAGCCGCATCTGAACTCGTTCCCGGGGATATTGTTCTTCTCGGTAATGAAGATCTGGTTCCGGCGGATCTGCGACTGTTGGGCAGCAAAGGAGCCAGGGGTAATGAAGCGGCGTTAACCGGCGAATCGATGCCGGTCAATAAATCGTCTGACAGCGTTGATGCTGAAGCCGCCCTACATGAACGCAGCTGCATGCTCTACAAGGGAACGAGCATAATTGAAGGAGAGGTGGAAGGAGTCGTTACCGCAATAGGGATATCAACCGAAATAGGTCGAATTTCCCAACTGACGGCGGCTGCGAAAAAAAAGGCCCCCCCGCTGCAGAAACGGCTCGATCAACTGGGCAAGCGTCTGGCCTGGGTAACCCTTGCTATCGCCGTAATTATCGGTGCTGCAGGGCTGGCAGTAGGTCGTGACACGGTACTTATGATTGAGACCGCTATTGCGCTCGGTATTGCAGCCATCCCCGAGGGCCTGCCGATCGTTGCGACCATCGCTCTGGCTCGCGGCATGTGGTTGATGGCCAAACATAATGCCTTGGTAAATCGTCTGACCGCGGTGGAAACCCTTGGTGCCACTTCGATAATTTTAACCGACAAAACCGGAACGCTTACCGAGAATAAGATGGCCGTCACGGAGCTGGTTACTCCGCTCGAATCGATGAGTCTGGATACACAGTCTGAAATACCCGTCGATCAACAGAAAAAAATTGAAAAGCTTTCAATCATGCGGCTGCTGAAGATCGGCGCTCTGTGTTCCAATGCCCGACCGGATGAAGAGGGAGGTTATAGCGGTGATCCGACCGAGGTCGCTCTTCTCAAAGCAGCGCTGCAAAAAGGTATTGAGTGGCGCGAACTTGCCGAGAAAAGGGAAGAGGAACACGAAGTCCCCTTCGACTCCGAGACGATGATGATGGCAACGTTTCATCCAAGGGAAAGTAAGGAAGGCGCTGGAACACGTTACTATGTATCGGTAAAAGGTGCGCCGGATCAGGTGCTGCAGGCATGTGGCCATATTTTGACAGAAAACGGCTCTGCCCCCATGTCGGATGAGCAGCACCGTGAGTGGCGAAAAAGGGTCGACGACCTTGCGGCCAAAGGTCTGCGTCTATTGGCATTTGCCGACAAAGAAGTTGCAGATATTTCTGATAAACCCTATAAAAATTTGTGCTTCGTCGGACTGGCGGCCATGGAAGATCCCCCTCGTACCGATGTCCGGGAGGCGATAGAGCAATGTCAGGCAGCGGGTATTCGGGTAGTGATGGTGACCGGGGACAGGGCCGACACGGGAAGCGCCATCGCTGAGAAGGTCGGACTAAACATTGACGGGAAGGCGTTTCATGGTAAGGAACTGAGCGACCTGGAAAATTTTTCCGCAAAACATCGCAAAAGGATTCAGGCCGCCAGCGTATTTGCCAGGGTGACACCGGAACAAAAATTCAATTTGGTAAAATTGTATCAGGAGAACGGCCAGATAATCGCCATGACTGGGGATGGTATCAATGATGCCCCGGCGCTGAAACAGGCGGATATCGGTATTGCCATGGGGCGGCGTGGCACAGATGCGGCAAAACAGGTCGCCGACATGGTGCTACGTGACGACAAATTTTCAACTATTGTTGCGGCAGTTAAGGAAGGCCGGATCATTTTTGCCAATATCCGTAAATCGGTTATTTTCATGCTCTGCACCAATATTGCCGAAGTTCTGGCTGTAGCGCTGGCATCTCTGGCACAGCTGCCAATCCCTTTGAATCCCCTGCAGATTCTGTATCTAAATGTTTTAACAGATGTTTTTCCTGCGCTTGCTCTTGGGTTGGGCTTAGGAAGCAGTGATGTTATGAAACGGTTGCCACGGGAACCCGACGAGGCTGTCCTGACTTCTCATCACTGGCGTTCAATCGGTATTTGGAGTCTGATTATCGGCGCCATTGTCCTTGCCGCACTGACAATTAGCCTCTTCTTTTTGGGGGTTGACGAGAAGCAGGCTGTGACCATCTCTTTTCTAACACTTGCCTTTGCCAAACTATGGTTTGTCGTCAATCTTCGCGATCGCGGCACACCGGTTCTGCTAAATGATGTCACCACCAACCACTGGATCTGGCTGTCCTGGGGGATCTGTATCGTTCTTCTGGTGCTGGCCGTATACTGGACACCGCTTTCAGCCATTCTGCAAACAGTTTCACCGGGAGTCAAAGGATGGTGTCTTATCCTAGGATTGAGTCTTGTGCCTGTAGCACTAGGGGCCATTGTGCCCGGAATACGTTTTTATTCCACAGCAAAAAGACAGGACAGCTAAACCTTTTTAGGTAAAAAAGATATCGGTGCAAAGCTCATGACTCGGCGGTCCGCTAACCTTACCGAACTAGGGATTTAATCTTTTATCGATTTATCTCGGCGCAGCGTCTTATCGCTCGTCATGTCTGCGCTTTATAATTAGATCTGTTTTATTTGCTAATTGCTTGTCACCTCAAAGAAATAAATGCATTATCGTCATTTGGTCACTTTAGCAATGGATAAACAGAAAAAAACAATTAAATGGTCTAACATCTTGCAGTGAAAATTAACTATAAAAATCAATATAGAGCATAACGATTATGAATAATGAGACGCCCTGGTGGGGTGACGTTGATCTGGATAAAGAGAGTTGTTTGCAACTGGACATTGGTCCTTTGTCTGTGGCGATAGAGCATAGCGATTCTGAATGGCGGATCCATTCTCAACGAGAAAAAGAGGTTGATACTAACGATAATCGTCTGCACAAAATGGTCGGCCAATTTTCACCCTGCTATTATCAAGATGTCGCACGCTATATTGTCAACAACAGTAGTAATCATATTCAATTATTACCGGCATTAGCGGATAGGTCAGTCGTTTGCAGACCGGTTTCTCCAATCAACCTTGAAGCAGGCGCAAGTGTGGTGTTATACGTTAGCACCCCTATTTATTTGAGGATCAATGTAGTTAACAACAAAACATCCTTATTACAGGAACTAGCTACCCAGCGTCTTTCCGATACCTGGTTTGGTCCATCAACCTGCAGCGGTGAGTTATGTTACGCCAGTGTCACTAGTGGCCGTTTGGATTTGCAAAAACTCCCCTATCGCATCCAAAGGGCGACAACCCCCTTGCTGATACATAATCATGCCAATGACAATTTACTTTTTGAAAGAGTCGCCTTACCCGCCCCCCTATTATCACTTTATGCCGCTAAAAATGGTCAATTATGGACGCAAAATATCACCCTGACACGAGAAGATGATGGTGATTTTGCACAGCTGAAATTAGGTAAGGCCCCGCAGGAAATGTCCTTCGTCAATGGACCAAGAAAAGCGGTAGGACATGGTCAGATAATCCGCGCCTTTAGTGCAATTTTTCAGTAAGGAAAAAAAATGAATGAGATAGGACTTTACCTCAGCGATGTTTTTAATATCGAATTCCTCGTCAAACTGCTGCGCGCCTCTTTATTATTAATATTAGGTTTTATCTTTGCCAAGCTGCTTAGTTATTACAGTACGCGCTTTAGCGAAAAAATATTTACCCTGCAGACCTCCTTTCTGATCAAGCGACTCATCTATCATCTCATTTTTATATTGTTTATCTTTTCAGCTCTGTTGGAGATGGGTTTTAATCTTAACGTTCTGTTGGGCGCTGCCAGCGTATTAACAGTGGCGGTGGGTTTTGCTTCACAAACCTCGGCTTCCAATTTTATCAGCGGTATTTTTCTGATGGCGGAGCGCTCATTTAGCGTGGGGGATGTGATTCGTGTCGGCAGTACGGTGGGCGAAGTCTTATCCATTGACCTGCTTTCGGTTAAGTTGCGCACCTTTGATAACTTATTTGTACGCTTACCTAATGAAACCTTAATTAAATCCGAGGTGACCACATTAACTAAATTTCCGATTAGACGACTGGATCTAAAGATCAGCATCGCCTATAAAGAAAATATTGAGAAGGTAAAAACGATTCTGCAACAGGTGGCATCGGATAATCCGTTATCGCTGGAGGAGCCCAAACCTTTATATATTTTTCAAGGGTTTGAGGATTCATCCCTAAGCTTGCAATTTTCAGTCTGGGTAAAACGGGAAAACTTTTTAGAATTAAAAAACTCAATTTACGAGCAGATTAAAATCGCTTTTGATAAAGAGGAGATTGAAATACCTTTCCCGCATATTAGTCTCTACGCAGGCAGTGCCACCGAGCCTTTTCCGATTAAAATAACAAGGGAAAAAAATCAGTAAAAAAAAAGGATCAGGTTAAAATTAATTCTTTATTAAATTTAACCTCTCCCATTTATAACCCCATTTACACCGTTCTGAGAATCCTCTCTTAATTAAGCTCAAATAAGTTAATGTAACCTCCCTCTTTTGTTCAACTATGGGACTTTCATCCACACCATAGTTGTGCAAGCAACGACTTAGCTTCCGTTATCGAAGTTCTGCAATTACGGCCACCTTTTTACTGGTAAGCATTTCAAAAAACAGATAACTTCCCACAATTAACAGAAATTATTTATGGAAAGTCATCTGCTTTGAATCCTTATTCGCTTAGCATAATAACAGGTAAATCATCCCAAATTTTCGCTTCACTTGAGTCTCCACCAGAAAAAGTCCAAGGACCGTTTTCGGCTTGAAGCGGACGATAGGCAGCCGACAATCCATCTAAATCCCAAGTCGTGATGTAGAAACTAATCCCATTTAGCGTATCTGGACGACCAAGTGCATCACTGGCAAAGTCTAAATAGATGGCATTGCTCTCTTTATCAACATTAACCGAGGGTGCTGGTGATACGCTTTCTCCCCATGTTTGTGCATCGGCTCCCTGTGTATTGTAAATCGAACTTTGCCAGCCAAATACTACTGCGTTTCTATTCCATGCGCCGCTTGGCATTAGTGCATTAATTTTTGGCAGTGTAGTTAAACCTTCTGAAGCTTCTCTCGGCAAACCGATGAAAATCGAGAACCCCACGTGGTCAAAACCGTTTGGCGGGAGCCAGCTGTTGGTAGTATTGTTCATTGTCAGTTTTAGGCGGACATTGCTGCCAGCCGAGAACAATTCAGCTTTATCAATAGCCAGCTGACTATTAGTTTTGTCAAACGTTGCATCTGTAGGTAGGTAATATGAACCATTCAACCCGCCCATACCATCTTGACCATCACCTGAATCATCAATGACTTGATCCGGTGTATCTGACCAAGATAGATCTGAAGTGAAGATAATATCTGCACTGCCGATTTTATTTTCAGCTGAGTAGACGGCAAATCGATGCTGCTGTTTACC
>NZ_JBLIEK010000084.1:0-15779 GCF_047632995.1 Psychromonas sp. | reverse complement strand
AAACAGCATCAACGCCGGTGAATTGGCCCGACTGACGCTAGAAAACGGCGGTGAAATTCGCTTGCCGCGCAGAAAACGTAACGAACTGTTAGATCGTGCCCATAAAAGCGTCAACAACCTGGTGTTGCTGATGAATGATTTAGAAAACAAAACGTCCGGTGTCTCGCCATTTTTATCGATGGGATTAGATTTCATCGCCAACGGCGCACCTATTCCAGGTTTTAGTTAATTAAGGAGAAAGAATATGAATAATTTAGCCCTCACAACCCCATGCAAAAGCACACGGGGCTTACTGCTAATCGGTGTCGATATGGCCCCTGGTAAAGATGAAAGCATTGTAAGGAATCTTAACAAAGCCAGACATTTTGCAGATAAAGCGCAGCGCATTCTTACTAAAAATGAAGATGCGCATTCTGTGTGCAATATGGTCAACGCGATCATGTCATTGGCCGTGCTCAATAGTGAGCTGTTGCATATTCACACTCGTTATTCGCCACACGTAAAAACATTGGATGTGCGCGTGCAACCAGCCGACACCGATTATGAAAATCCGGCTGTGGTTTTTAAGGAGCATATTTATTTAGATAAACCCAAATCGCTTGAGCAGCTAAAGAACTTGGAAGATTTATTGATCGAACTGGTTGCTGATGCGAAAGATTTGGCTATGGGCGGATGTTGAATAGGTCGAGATAAGAAGAGTGTGTTAACCAGAGCTCTAACTCTGATTAACACTAATACAAAACTAATTCTGAGAGAATTTAATTATGTCAAAAGAGTTTAGCACAGTGATTGCGCTTGGCGCAAAAGCCCCGTTTATTTTAGTCATGCAGTTAACCAAACATGAGCGCACAGCGTTTATTGAATCGGTTACGCCCAATATGTCAGCCGCGCTTAAACATCCTCTATTGGGTTAAGGCAAATTCTTTAAGTTTAAAAGCAAAGGAAGTTACGAATGAATGCAGTAGCCGTTAGATCGACCACAAAATCAATTGATGAATCTCGCGCAGAGATATACGCGCTTTTTAATGCTAACAGCCAGGGCGGTTTGATTTGGGAAAAGTTAGAGCAAGCAGAACGAAGGGTGTTTTGTTTTGCAGCTGAACTCAAAAAGTCCCATGTCGATAAACCACTTAGCCAATTTGATGAACTAGAGCGTCATAAGCTGCTACGTGCGATTAAATCAATCGAGCAAACCGCAAAGCAGTTCACCACGGTTTCACTTCAAGATTTTAAATGAATCAGTACAAAGCAGCCAACGCCTACCAAAAAGACCTTAAAGGCAAATACAAAAACTTTAAGGCCTACCCAACTAAAGCCCTCGATAGTGCCCATTGTGGCACTACATCACTTTGGGAAAAAGATAAGTGTTGGGCAATTACCGAACTGCATAAAAGCATGCCTGAAGAGTTGGCTATTTCTATCTATTCACAATATGTGGCGCGATGGGAAAAGTATGTGCTTGTGAAAGGAGCGAGCCGAAGCGCAAATATTTGGCTGCGTAAACGCATCAAAATGGTCAAGGTTGCAGTGGCCATATTCCCTGTGCCTATTTCTGATTTAAAGCATGAGGGCATGCGTAAAAACACCGCACAAATTTGGTGTGGTAAATGTGTGGAAGCGCTTAAGGATGCCGCCGATGCTAAAAAATCAATTGCTGAAGCAGAAGTGCTTGTTCAGTTGTTCGCTGCCCAGTGGGGATTTGCACCGAAAACACCGACACAGGAGATTGAGCCACTTGAAGGTGAAAGCAATGATGATTATTTTCAGCGTGTTGATAATGAATTAGCTTGGTTTCGACTGACCAGATTGCTTGATGATGATTGGTGGGAGCGAAAGATCGATCAGGCATACAGACAGTTTTGTGAACATTGCCAGATTATAAATGGCCGTGTTCGCAAAGGTGTTTCAATTTATTTAAGTGATGCGGGACTGCGAGAATTTAGGGCTAGAAAACTTGCCAGTACTTTAGCGCTTTCAAAAATGGTGGCTCGCAATGAGGAAACGGGCGAAGAGATAAACATGCTTGACGTCGTTAAAACATCCATTGCTAACCCTGCTATTCGCCGCCATGAATTGATGGTGAGAATGCGTGGCTTTGAAGATATCGCTCAAGAAAATAAACTTATCGGTGGCTTCTTTACGCTGACAGCACCTTCTAAATATCATGCCTATACAGTGACTAAGAAAGGGCGGTCTGTTGAAAATAAACATTATCAAGGGTTTAGCCCAAAACAAACCCAGCAATACCTCTCTGCTACATGGGCAAAAGCGCGCGCTAAATTAAAACGGCTCGATATTCCTTTAATGGGGTTTCGTGTTTGCGAGCCTCACCATGATGGCACCCCGCATTGGCATGCACTGTTTTTCTTCCAGCCTGATCACGAACAGATGATTCGTTACGTTTTAGCTGATTATTTTACCCAAGAAGATCGCGAAGAATTGAATGCGCATGATGATGAATTCCGCTTATGGGGGCGCTCGTTTGATGAAAATGATAAGCAAGCTATCGACCTGTTCGGTGACAGTAAAGAGGAGGAAACTGCATTAATCGCGGATATTGAAAAGCGCATTAGTGCCCGTTTTGATTACAAGGTGATAGATCCGGAAAAGGGCAGTGCAACGGGTTATATCGCTAAATATATAGCGAAAAATATTGATGGATACAAGATGTCTGATGATGAAGAAACGGGCGCACCTGCGGATAAAAAAGCCGAGGCGGTTTGTGGTTGGTCAAGCCTGTGGCGCATTCGTCAATTCCAGCAAATAGGGGGGCCACCTGTTTCTGTGTGGCGTGAATTGAGGCGGTTAGAGCAAGATGCCGAAGTAAAAGAAGCCAAAGCGGTAGCTAAGGAAAACGGTGAGAAATACGAGCCAAAAATTCGTTCATTTTTCGATTTACAAAAAGAACACGACTCGATTGAAGTGGCGCGTCTTGCTGCTGATTCGGGCAACTGGAGTATGTACGTTCACGCCATGGGCGGTATTTTTTGCCCTCGTGCAGATCATCCCATCCGCATGGTTTATAAGCCCGTGGGTAATGCCTATGGCGAAGAAGTAAAAAAGCTTAAAGGGATTGGCTCTTTTGATAAGACGATGATTACACACGCTGAAGGCTGGGTAATTACCAAGAAACTTGCCGATAACGTGGGGTTTGAACTTGAAAAGGAGCGACAGCTCCGCCCTTGGAGTTCTGTCAATAACTGTACGGGGGATAAAAATTCAACGGTTGAACAGGCAGTTGTTGACCAATTTAAACAGCTAGGGGTTGACCTTGATCCGGTTCTTTTAGGTCCGGTAATGAATGGGGCCCGAATTTTAACGGGTGATGGACGTAGGGCTTCGATAATTCATTCTGATTTAGGCGTTCAGCTGCGTGTCGAAGAGGTAGTTACGCCTGGCAATGATGATATTGGTTGGGAATAGTGGTAGTTAATTGCGTTGTTAGTTTAGTTGGAGAGAACGGTTTTGAGATATCCAGTTGTCATAGTTACTCATATCTTATCAATATGTTATAGTCGCGGAAAAATTCAAGCTATGGCATATTTTCTTGTTTCTTTGCTTAAATCACACAGCGTTAAAAAATCAAATACAACGATTATTAGGTAAATAAATCTTACATTCAACTGTAATTATTCGAGCAAAAGCATCTGGAAACACCCATATGTTTTTTTCTGTATTGATTCTAATTTAATAAAAAACAATAATAATGAAGTTGAGTAACCCCTATGAAAATGATGTTTCGTAAAGATATAAATGGATTACGTGCTATTGCAGTTATTGCTGTCGTTTTATACCATTTTAACAAAAGTTGGATACCTGGGGGGTTTGCCGGAGTAGATATTTTTTTTGTGATATCTGGATTCCTTATGACAAAAATCATATTTTCGGGAATTTCAAATGGAACCTTTCAAGCATACTCATTTTATAAGTCACGAGCGAAACGTATAATACCTGCTCTAACAGTATTATGTTTTTCTGTTCTTATCTTTGCTTGGTTTTTTGTGGCCCCAGCCGACTACCAAACGATTAGTAAGCATGTGTTTACAAGTTTAACGTTTATTTCAAATATTGGATATTGGCAGGAAGCCGGATACTTTGATGCAATTTCAAAAAGTAAATGGCTTTTACATACATGGTCATTATCCGCAGAATGGCAATTTTATATCATCTATCCTCTGGTGATTATAGGATTACTTAAAGTTTTTAAAGAAAAAATCGTTCTAAAAATAATTCTTGGGTTATTTTTAATTTCATTCATTCTGTGCCTATATGCTTCTTTTAAATGGCCCGATGCATCGTATTATTTACTACCAACACGAAGTTGGGAAATGCTTATGGGGGGGATTATCTATTTATACCCAATTAAACGTTTAGAAAAGCATACTTCTTTAGCAACAATAATTGGTGGTTTTTTAATATTTTCATCCTTTTTCATTATGTCTGAAAATGATATTTGGCCTGGGTATTTAGCACTCTTACCCACGTTAGGAACTGCAATTATTCTGTCGGTAAATAATCAGTCTAATGCCATCTTAAATAATATAGTAATTCAGAAAATAGGAGCTTGGTCATACTCAATTTATTTATGGCACTGGGTTGTGTTAAGTTTTATCTATTTTTTCGATCCTTTCTTTGGCTTACATAAACAAATCTTAGGGATATTATTTTCAGTCATCCTTGGCTGCTGCTCATTTTACCTTATAGAAAAAAATAACTTTAACAAAGCTAATATCTTAATGTATCTGCTTACTATTAATTTTGCTGCTTGGGTATTTATAAGTAATGGAGCACAAACATCAATTCGAGAATATACAGCACAGTATGACCTTAAAGATTGGGTGGAACGTTATAAGGGCTTCAATGGCCCAAATACGTTTGGTGAATATTGGGCCGCTTGTAACTCTAAAGCAAAGTTTAACACTAGCACAAATAAAGCTGAAATTGATCAACGATGTATTAATACAGAAATGAGCAATAGTGTTTTCCTATTAGGTGACTCACATGCAGCCGCATACTCTACAGCTTTAAGGGCCATATTTAAAAATGATATTTCTTTCGATCAGTTAGCGAGTAGTGGCTGTAGACCGTCATGGGATAAAAAAGATCTTAAAGAAAAAATATCAGCAAAAGGAGTGTTTGAATTAAGCTGCCATTATCAAAATATACTCTCATATAAGGCAATTCGAGATATTAATCCTAGAATAGTAATCTTAGCCCAAAGAAATTTGCATGATAGGTCTTCCCTCTTGAACGTTGTTAATAAATTGGTGGATTGGGGGATTGAAAAAGTAGTTATAATTGGACCTGTACCTCAGTGGCTTCCTAGCTTACCGTCTATTTTGTCGAAGAAAAATAGAAAAGTAGGTGATTTTTTAATTTCATCATCATTGGACGACAGTATATTAAAAACAAATGAAGCCTTAAAGATAGCTATTCCTAATAGTAAAAAAATAGTATTCATTGATGTTGTTGGTAGTTTTTGCCAAGAAATTGGAAGTGAAGTTGCTTGTAAGTTTAAAATTGATAACAACAACCTAGTTACTTTTGACTACGGTCATCCCACTCCAGAATATAGCCAAATGATTGTAAATAAACTACTACGAAACCAACTACCTGAGGACATGTTAAAATAGTAAATCACTTTACGATTGTTGTTTAAAATACATCCAATAATAAACGAGGTGAACAACAATCCCAAATAATGCAGGCCAACTATAGAATATAAAATATTCATTTTGCTTCGCGAAGAAAAGGGCTATACAGGCACCCAATATAATATTAAGTTTTCTATAAATATAATTAATACTGATGTGTAGGCATAACAAAAACCGCTAGGGTAGTTTTAAGCGGTTTTAGAAACACTATTTTTAAATTAATTATTTCAACAAAGAAAGCTGAGCTTTAAGTTCTTTCTGCTGGCTGGGTCCTAATGTTTTTAATAACTCAAATGCTAACTGCGAAGAAGTTTTAGCGGATGGGCTTAATGTATGGCTGAACGATAGGTTCATAACAAACGAATGGCCGCATTCCGGGTTGCCACAACTGCAATATAAATCTGAATATCCAAGCGATATTCTATTGGATTTTTGAATGCAGCTTTTTCCACCACATTCCGGACAAAGAATTCTCATATAACACCTCACTGACTGACCCGCCCATTATATGTTAAATGCTGTTTTTATGCACAGCATTTAGCTGGTTAACTATCTGATGTTAATCAGTATTTCAAGTGTCTACACTCAGCTATTTCTCCAACCAGTCGCACAGCTACGCACACAACCACCGAATGGTACACACCCCACGGAAAGGAGACTCTACGCCACGGAAAACGCACTCCTCCTACCCGCCTGAGCCGTTTTTGATGCGTTTTTTCTTCAGTTTTGAATTCATGAAAAAATAGGGGCCGTAAATAATACTGAACAGCGTTTAAGCCCTTATGTAATGCGGGGCCTCAATAATAAAAGGATCGCTTAAAATCGCTTATATTGCCCTGTGTAAAATTTCATAAATTGAAAAAGTTTTCAGTGTTTTGCAATAATAGCCGGCTAAAATAGAGCGGCTTTAATTGTAACTAATTGAAAAATATAGAACGTTTTGTTTTCCGTGGGGTTTTTAAAAGATCTTTAGTAAAAATAAGGATCATTAAAAGGATCACAAAGCGCAGCAATTACAATGCCTGCAGGGAGTTTTAGCCCTAAACAGGAATTTCATTTTATCTGATTGTTATTAGCCAGTTACCTAAGCGCTTTCAACCTCTAAATTAAACTTTAAATGTAAGTTTTTAGGGATTTCCGGGTCGCGGTTGACCGCTTTCATAAATAATCTGCACGCGGGTATTACTTCATTTTGACTGTAAACCGTATTAAATTTGATCGGGTCACCACGAACACCACCACTAGGGATAATCGCTGCCAACTCTGCGGGGAATCTGTGACCGGTTAAAACCTCTTGGGCGGTAATATTTTTAATTTTTTCAAATTCGTCTTTGGTAGCAATATCGCCAACCGGAATTAATTGAATCCCTTTTTCTTTACCGTTGGGAATATTCACAAACATACTGCGAAAATTACCCACGCCGCGGCTAGATGACATCTTAGTTTTTAAGTCGTCCTCGTCATCTTTGCTTAAATTAGGATCCGTTGCGTAAAAAATAAAGCCCATGTGCAGGCCGTTTTTATAATAACGACGGCGGAAAGTAGTGGCATCGGTACTAAGCAGGGCGGATTGCACGCAGCCAAGATAATCCGGGGCGCCATAAACCTGTTGTGCCGGGTCATATTGCGCCACAAAAGTGATGTCCTTTTTTTTATATTCCTGTTTTTTGTTATCACGGCCAAGCAGCCAGAAGTTACCTTTTTTATCTTTGCGGGTATGCATCGCAGGCAAAGGGTGAAGCGCAATAACCCGGCCAAAATAGTCGCGGATTTTAACCAGGGCCACATCACCGAACTCTAAAAAATCAGAAATGCCCGCATGAATATGATGATCCTCCATGCCTCCACCTTCATAACGTCCGGCCATCATTAAGCGCCGCGCTTTTAAAATCGAACCATGATAAGCATTTGCCCTGGTTAACTTATTTAATCCGCCTCTGTCCAGTGGCGGCTCCCAGTAATCATCGGCATCATTATAAAAAAGCTCGCTGTAATCATAGTTATCAAATCCCCCTGTCATCATTTCCGGCCCGCCGAAACTAAACATCACACTTTCATTGTCATCGCTTGGCGCTTCTTTATTTATAAACTGTTTCTTTTTCATGCTGCCGTCTTCCATGTTGATTTCGGTTTATTGGTATAATCGAGCGGCTCATTAATCAGCGCATGAGATATTGCCCAAAATGCGTCTGCGTGCCCGGTTAATTCACTGCGCTCAGCTTTAAAAGTCATGGCATTGCCTGAATTTGTACTGGCGCGTTTTATCGCCATAAACGCCATCGATATATCTTTATGTTCGGCATCGTACTGCAGGCGGTTGCCCTCAATGACGTCTATCATTTTCATTACTAAGCGGTTTTTGCTGTCATTGCTGTAATGTATAGCATGGGCTTCACGCGGATATTTTTTATTGATTAAATCCCAAACACCAGCCCCAATACCCGTGGTATCAACGCCCAAATAGCTGACATTATAGCGCTCGAATACTTTCACAATTTGCGCAACTTGATATTGAAAATTAAGCCCTTTCCAATAATGCTTTTCTAATACGCGAAACTTTTCAGGCGCAGCCTTTTCATCTGTAGTAATAGGCGGGGCGATCACAACTAAACACGCATTGTCACGCGTTCGTGATGGATCATAACCCAGCCAAACTTCACGGCGGCCGAATGGATGTTTCTCGACAGGTTTAAAATCCTGCCAATGTGCAGCATCAGCCATGCAGCGTTCAAGATGATTAAAGGAAAAGACCGAACTGGCACCATCCACAAAAATACACATAAACAGATTTTTAAAATCCGCATCGCTGTATTCATCACGCAGTTCATCAATATCAAACAGATCACAGCCGCCCGTCGCTGCATCTTCAATGGTGACTATATAGCGCCATTGCCGATCTGGGCAAAGCACCCCGTTTTGCATCTCTTTAAAGGTAGGGAAATCAATATTAGCGCGGCTGTCTTTGCCTTTTTTCCAGCCGTCACCCGTCCAGAACGGATAGGCTTGATGGGATTTGCTCGATGGTGTTGAGAAATAGGTTTTGCGCCATTTAGTATGGGTTGCCATGGCCGAGGCCAGTTTGTTTAAAATCTCAAAGCCGGGGATCCAAAAGTATTCATCAACATAAACATGGCCATGGTAAGACTGTGCCGTTTTACTGTTAGTTGATAAAAAACGCAGTTCAGCGCCGTTGGCTAAAATAATAGGGTTACCGGTCAACTCAATATCTAAAAACTCTTTACCGATGGCAATGATATAAGAGCGGAATACCTCCGCCTGGGCGCGTGATGCAGACAAAAATATCTGATTGTCACCGGTTAAAATTGCATCCTCTAGGGCTTCGCCGGCAAAGTAATAGGTTGCGCCAATCTGCCGCGATTTTAAAATATTACGAATGCGTTGTTTTAGATTGTTGCGCATCTTAAGCTGATATTTAAACAGCGAATCATGCCAGGTCTTAAAGTCCTCAGCTGTTAAATGATCGGTATTGTTTTTGCCTTTCTTCTTTTCTTTTTTATTACCACTAGGCTTGTTGCTCGAGCGGCTGCTGTTCTTGTGCTGGGAAGCTTCATTGTGACGCGCCGGTTTTTCATCATTAACCCGTATTTTTTTCAAATTCACATGATGCTTTATTAACCTGTCTAATAAATCCAATTGCCCTTTGCTTGGCTCTGGGATTTCAAGCAGTGCCTGAATCCGCGTTGAAATAGCTTCGTCCACCGTATGCTCGCGCAGCATATCCCGCCAGCCGTGTCGGTCAGCCCAATAATAAACAATCCGCTCATTACCCAGCCCCAATTCAACGGCCACCTCTTTTGGTGTCCAGGCTTTTAAATATAGCGCCCGCGCTGCTTGTTTTATTTCCGGTGAATAGGCCATCGATGCTCTTTATCAGTGAATGTAAAAACATCATACCCCCGACAAAAAGCCAATTAACCGACTGAAATTCCTAATGATTCCGAAAAGGGCAAGATCGGAATTCAGCGGAATTTAACAAGGTGAATCCGAAAAATAAGCGGCGTACTCTTTAGCTCTCAGAAGAAATTGACTGACATTAGTTTCCATGAATAAAAAAGAAAAGGTAAACAGATGTAATGGCAAATAAAACCAGTGATTGGAAAATAGTAGCGACGGAAGGGGCCACAGTAGATGGTCGCGCCATTAGTTCAGCATGGATTAAAGACATGGCAACCGCCTATTCCCCCGAAGAATATACCGCCTTAATCTGGCCTGAGCATCAGCGCTCAAATTGGAGTAAATCAGAAGGTAATAACTGGGGAAGTGTTGAAGAGCTAAAAGCCGAAAAAAGCGGCGGGAAATTACGCCTGCTAGCAAAAATAACCCCTAATGCGTATTTATTAGCAGCTAATAAAGATGGACAAAAACTCTTTACCTCTATCGAGCCAGAGCCTGATTACAAGGGAAAGGGCAGCTGTTATTTAATGGGCCTCGCCGTGACAGATTCCCCCGCAAGTTCAGGCACAACCCGCTTAACATTTTCAAGAAGCAATGGTGAAGCAAGCGATCTTGATGTCAGCCAACTCGAAGAAATTGACTTTTCAGAGTGCCGGGCATCAAACCCGCTTGCCAAAGCATTTTCCACTATTGCACATTTTTTTGAAACTGAGGGGGAAATCCCATCAGCCCCACAAACACAGGAAGAACCCATGGACCAAAAACAATTTGCCCAAGTTTTAAGCAAACTTGACGGCATCGAAACAAAGCAAACGGAACTGGAAAGTAAGGTAGCAGAATTTGCTATCAAGCCGGTAATTGCTGATCCGGTTGAAGTACCCGAAGCGCCCGCGCAATTCTCCGCCGAGCAATTCAGTACCGAGCTAACAAAACAACTAAAACCGCTAACTGAAAAAGTAAACGGCTTAGAAACTAAATTCAACGAGCTATCAAAAGAAGTACCAGGACAACGTCCGGATGAAGATGGTTCAGGCGAAACTAAAGTGGAGGCATTTTAAATGAACCGTACCGCAACGAAATTCCTAGCACAATATCGCATGGCTGTAGCCACAGCGTCCGACGCTGAAAACACCAACGCGCAGTTTGCTATTGCGCCGCCGATTGAAACAAAACTGCGTCAGGCAATTACTTTTTCCGATGCATTTTTAAGCATGATTTCAGTGCTAGCCGTTGACCAGATTGCAGGTCAAGTGGTCGATGTAGGTGTGGGTAAACTGCTAACAGGTCGCGGAGACGGCACACGTTTTCGTGCCGAGCTTAGCAATGACGGCAATACTTATTCGCTGGTAGAGACAGACAGCTGCGGCGTTATCAAGTGGGGCACCTTAACCCAGTGGGCAAACTCAGGTAGTGCCGGTGAATTTATTAAACTAATGAACGCCGCTATTACCCGCAGTTTTGCCCTCGATATGCTGCGCGTCGGTTTCAATGGTACATCAGCGGCCACCGTTACAGATCCCGTTGCCAACCCATTAGGCGAAGATATCAACAAAGGCTGGTTGCAGGTTGTTAAAGATAAAGCAGCGGCACAAGTTTTAGCTGCTGCTGATTTAGATCCAACCGGCACAGTGGTTGATTCCTATAAAAACCTTGATTCTCTGGTACAGGATTTAGTCAACACCACCATTCACGAAGCGCACCGCCAAAGTCCAGATCTCGTTGTTCTAGTTGGTGGTGATTTAGTAGCTGCAGAACAGCATCGTTTGCTTGAAGCTGCCAGCACACCCACTGAGCATAAAGCCGCGCAAACACTGGCTAAAACCATTGCCGGAAAAACAGCATATACACCGCCATTTTTCCCGCCAACGGCTGTCTGGGTAACAACCCTTAAAACGCTGCAGATTTTACAGCAGAAAGGCACTCAATGGCGCAAGGTCGCGAATAGCGAAGACCGTAAGCAGGTTGAAAACAGCTTTTTACGCGCAGAGGGTTATGCCGTCGGTGATTTTAATAAATTCGCCGCCATTGAAACTGTGACAATCGCTTAACTTTACTGAAAAACAAAAGCAGCTGTTTAAGACAGCTGCTTTTTAAAAAGGAATCATCATGGCCAGTCCACTACGTAAGCAGCGTGACGCACTATTAAATAAACAATCCGGTAAGTCTGAGATTCATCAACCATCCGGCGCCGAGCCTAAAAGTTTGCACCTGTTGTTAGTCGAACTGGCCAATGATGAAAAAGTCTTAAAGGGCTTTAATCGCATTGAAGATAAAGTGGAACACAAGCGCGATGTGCTAGTGCCAAAATATAAACGCGCCGTTGAAGAGTATTTAGAAAGCGGTGAACGTTTTGATAATCCGCTTTTTGCGATCATGATTGTCTGGCTCTTTGATATTGACGATTTAGAAACCGCCATTGATTGGTGCAACAAAGCAATCGAGCGCGAACTCGATACCCCATCCCGTTTCAAACGTGACTTTGCCACATTCTGCGCCGATGAAGTTTTAAAATGGTGTGAAAAAATGGCCGCACAAGGTCATTCAATCGAGCCGTTTTTCAGCCATACATTTAAAAAAGTGCGTGAAGAATGGCGCATCAACGAAGCTTTAACAGCCAAGTGGTACAAGTTCGCCGGATTAATGTTATTGCGTGATGAAGACGGTAAACCGCTGGCAAGTTCTGTCGGTGATATTGAAATATTAGAAACTGCACGGGGCTTATTAATTGAAGCCGGAAACCAAAGCGCCAAAGCACAGGTTAAATCGCAGATTGAAAAAATAGATATGCGCATTCGGGCATTAAAAGATGGCACTAACCTTTAAGTTAATGCCGCAATAGCTCCCTGCCGTCGCGCCTCGGCTTTTGAAAATCAATCGGTGATTTGATCGCTAAGTTGCATTTATCAAAAGTGGCCAGAGGCGCACCCATTAAAAGGATTGTCATGAAAGTTATCGTGTTTTTATTATTAGGGATTGCCAGTATTTATTCGGTTGAGTTTTTCGGAATGAATGAAAATATTATGAACATGGTGATGGCTAGTTCATGGCTACTTGGTATTTTTGGACTAACGCTATTTTATCCCGCGACAACTAAAGAAGCCGCTGAGAAAGAGAGGCAAACTATTAATATCATCTATAAAATTCAGGATTTTTTACTCGGCGGTTTTGTTGGTGCACTTGTCCTTTATTCTTATTGGTTTACCGCGTTTATGGTGTTTATTTATATTGCCGGTCGCATCCATCAATTAAACAAAATAAGAGAGACAGCAAACGAACCAGCGCTAAAAAAAGGAAACGACAATGTTTACCGGTAGTTCAGGCGCAGATTATCAAACCACAGAGATCACCAATGATGGCTTTTGGCCGGACATTAACGCCGGTGACTTTGAAAAGCGTCGCGGTCTACCTGCCGCGCAGGATTCTGAGCGTATTGCCATTGCCTTGGTTAATGCCATGGCCGAAGTTAATAAGCAGCTTGAAAGCTTGAAAGCTGATTATAAATTGGAAGAATATGCCAGCGCAGCCGATGTGCCAGCCAGCCCGTCAATCCTTGGTAAAAACCGCATTGTTATTCAGTACGAGTCTGCAGTTTTCGCCCGCGCAAAAGCAGATTTACTGCCAGATGTTGCAACACTTCACCAGCGTAAAGAGGGCGATCACTTAGCCGACCGCAGTGAAGAAGTAAAAAACGAATTTTTAGCAGAAAGTGAACGCATTATCCGCAACCTCTGCGGCATGAATCGTTCAACGGTAACCCTTTTATGAGCACGCAATATCAGTCCGGCTATAAGCTGCGCAATTTAAAAGCTTTTGTCAAAGCGGTGGTAGGCGGAAAGATAGCGGGGCGCATGGATTGTGAAATGAGCAATATATCGCTAAGCCTGACACCTAAAAACATGGGCAACGGTTTTGATTTAATGAACCAGCGTTATATTGCCGAATTTCTCTTTGATAAATTCCCGCACCGCGAATATGACCCCGCAGTGTTATTTGCAAATGTTGGCGCCTGGTTACTCGATAACGATATCGACAGGGATGATTTTAACGAACTGGGCGATCCGGAAATCGAGGTGGTCATTGAGGACGAAGTTAACGCCGAAGTATTAATCACCATCGAATTTGAAGAGCCGGTGAAAATCGTTGAATTAGTGGACGGGCCTATTTTCTGGAAGAACAAGCGCTGGACTATTGCAGAATATGACATCGATGTCGCCACCGCCTTTCAGTTGAGCATTGAAAAAGCATGATCGAAGTCCGCGCAGACAGGCGCAGTTATTTACGTCTGCGTGAACAGCTGGAACTGATCGGATTGGATAAACCAAAACGGCAGAAAATATTAAAAAAACTCGGTCAGTACATAACCAAGAAAACGAAAAAGAATATCCGCGCCAATCGCGATCCAGAGGGTAAAGCATGGCCGGGGCGCAAAAAAGGCAATAAAAAAATGTTACGGGGCTTTACAAAAAAGCTGAAACATTACCAGCGCGACAGCAATAGGACGTTATATGTTGGCTGGCCAACCCGTCGCGGTGCCATTGCTCTGGCACATCAAGAGGGGAAAAAGGAGCAAAGCGGATTTAATAAACGTTTTAAACAGACCAAAAAGAACCGCGAGCCAAAAAAGACCGATCCGGCAACCCGCGAACAGGCCAAAGAATTGCGTGCCGCTGGATTCAGACTACCGGCTCAGGGAAGACAAAGGCGCGGCAGAAAGCCGACCATTAAATTTATAACCGACAACATGACAGTTGGCGAAGTAGCAAAGAAAACCAGTGAGCTAGAAAACAAAACCCCCGCTAGAAAGTGGGATATCAACCGACCCAAACGGCGCTTAATAGGTATCAGTCAGAAACGTGTGGCGATGATTATTAAACGTGAAATGCAAAACTTACGCAGCAACTAGGAGTTAGAAACCATGGCCTTTCCATTAGTCATTATTAAAATATTAAACATGATGAACGGCTTAATACCGGGCGTTGAATTCAACTTTCTGTATGTCGGATACGGCACAGTCGTTGGCACAACCCGAAATTTAATCATGGTCGATGCCACCACAGATTTAGATGAAGTGCTGGCCGATGCCGATCCGGCATTGCTGCTAACAATGAAAGCCGCGCAGCTAAATGGTAAATCAAGCTGGACTGCAGGGGTGATGATTATCGATGAGGGGGACAGTTGGCAGGAGATGGTTGAACTCGCCAATGAAACTGCAAGTTTTGAAGCCTTTGTTTTAAACTTTCCTGCCGTTGATAAAACCACCTTTGAAGATGCTATCGCCCTGCGCACATCCTTAAAAAGCAAACTCGGCCGAGAAGTCTTTGCCATCTGCACCACGCCCGCTATTGACCCGACCGAAGGTACCGGCGAAACATGGGCCGAATGGTTAGCCACAACCGTTGCCCTGCAGGACACTGTTGCCAGTGAGTACATTACTGTTGTGCCACAAGTCCACCTTACTAATTCATCAATCGGTATTTATGCCGGACGCCTGGCTAATCAGGAAGTCTCTATCGCAGATTCACCCGCGCGCGTTAAAACAGGCGGTGTTATCGGTAGCACTGATTTAGCCGTTGATTCAGCGGGCGCCGCCTTAAGTATGGCAAACCTCAAAGCATTAGAAGCCGCGCGCTATTCCGTGCCTATGTCATATCCGGACTATCCGGGGCAATACTGGACAACCGGCCGCACGCTGGATGTGCCCGGTGGTGACTTTCAGGACATTCGCCATATCCGCGTTGCCATGAAAGCTGCCCGCAAAGTCCGCATTCGTGCCATTGCCCGTATTGCCGATCGCGAACTAAATTCCACACCGGGCTCTATGGCCGCCGCAAAACTCTATTTTACTCAGGATTTGCGCGCCATGGCGATCACTACAAAAATCGGTGATTACGAGTTCCCCGGCGAAATTAAACCGCCCTTAGGTGATGATATTTCTATTACCTGGACAAGCAGTGATGAAGTGCAGATCTTAATGGCAGTCACTCCCTATGAATGCCCGGTAAAAATCACTATCGGCATCATGTTAAACAAACGATTAGGAGCATAATTTATGTCACGATTTACCGGGCGCAATTTTGACGTCACCATTTTAGGCTTAATGATTCATGTCAAAGCCGCCAGCGCCACTATCTCAGATGAATCCGCCGTGGCCATGACGCGCGGGGTTACAGACGGTTTCACCGATGGCAACGCAACTTGTGATGTCGCATA
>NZ_JBLIEK010000083.1:0-15871 GCF_047632995.1 Psychromonas sp. | reverse complement strand
TTGTTTTTTAAGTTAATTAACGCCACAGCCAGATTTGGCAGCCGTTAATTCGTGCGCGTTGCAATTTATGACGCTCTTTCTCGGCGACACGCTTGTGCACGTAGGGACCGAGAATTACCCGGTACCAATCTCCGGTTCTTTTTACTTGGCTATTTAAACCTTGGAACGCAATCTTTGCTTTTAATGATTCAGCATCCTCTTTTTTACGGAAGGAGGCGCACTGCATTTGATAAGGCTCTGTTGCTTTCTTTTTGTCAGGGATATCAACCAGTACCTCTTTATCTTTGAGCATCCCTTCATATTCCCACTGAGGTTGTGGTTTTTCAGGAAGCACCTCTTCTTGCTTTATCTGTGCTTTTTTTACTGTAGGCGTAGGTGCTGGTTTTTCCACTGCGAATATAAAATAGCAGATAAAGCCGATCAATAATGTTGCAATAAAAACAGCTAAAAAAGGAAACTCTTTTTTAGGTTGATTACGTTTGCTAACGGGATTTTTACGCGATTGGGGTTTACTCGCATTGCCATTTTTAGCTGGTTTACGTCTATTCATATTAGCCATTTTTACATGCGTTCCAGAGTATTTATACCCAGCAGTGATAAGCCTTGTTTCAGGGTTTTAGCGGTTAATGCGGCTAATTTCAGACGGCTCTGTTTTTCTGTTTCAGTGGCAGCGGATAAAATGGGGCAAGCTTCGTAAAAACTTGAAAATAGACCCGCTAACTCAAACAGGTAAGCACATAAAAAGTGCGGCATTCCCTGTTTTGCAACACTGTTAATTATCTCGTTAAACTGGATCAGTTTATTCGCTAAATCTATCTCTTTTTCCTCTGTTAGTGATATATCGCCTGTTACGCTGTCCATATCAATCTCAGCTTTATTAAATATACTGGCTACACGTGTGTATGCGTATAATAAGTAGGGAGCGGTGTTACCTTCGAAACTTAACATATTGTCGAAACTGAAGGTGTAATCACTGCTGCGATTTTTAGAAAGATCGGCATATTTGACGGATGCAATGCCCACAACGGAAGCTATCTGGCGAAGTTCTTTTTCATCCATCTCTTTATTTTTTTCTTTTACTAACTCGTAAGCGCGCAGCTCAGCCTCTGTTAGCAGATCGGCAAGTTTTGCAACTGTACCTGAACGCGTTTTGAATGGACGACCATCTTCTCCCATTACGGTGCCAAAGGGCATATGCTCAAGCGTTGTTTCCTCTTTTACGAATCCAGCTAAACGTGCAACCTCAAATACTTGTTGAAAGTGCAGCCCTTGGCGTGCATCTACAAAATAAAGAACGCGATCCGCATTGAGTTTATTCTGGCGGTAGCGCATCGCAGCTAAATCAGACGTTGCATAGAGAAAACCGCCATCTTTTTTCTGGATGATAACCGGAAGCGGTTCACCCTCTTTATTTTTAAAACTGTCTAAAAATACGCATTTGGCACCTTGGCTTTCTTGTAATAGCCCTTTTTTATCTAAGTCAGCAACCACAACGGCTAAATCATTGTTATAGGTGCTTTCACCCCGTACATCTTCACGGGTTAAACTGACGCCTAAGCGATCGTAAGTTTCTTGGCAGTGTGAAAGGCTGATCTCATTAAATTCAGTCCAAAGTTTTAAACACTCTTTATTTCCGCCTTGCAGCTCAACCACTAAATTACGGGCACGTGTGGCAAATTCCTCTGATTCATCAAAACGGCCTTTAGCTGCACGGTAGAATGATTCCAGATTGGAAAGGTTATTTTCAATAGGTTCATTTTTAGCGCGCAACTCTTCCATGTAAGCGAGCAGCATGCCAAATTGTGTGCCCCAGTCTCCAACATGATTCTGACGAATAACATGGTGGCCTTGAAACGCTAGGGTGCGTGCGACGGCATCGCCGATAATTGATGAGCGCAAATGGCCTACATGCATCTCTTTGGCAAGATTGGGTGATGAATAATCGACAACAATTGTTTGCGGGTTTTTAATGCGATCAATATTTAAGTTGGCATCTGAAAATGTGCTATCAATCTGTTTTTCAAGGTGGTTTAAATTTATGAAAAAGTTAATAAAACCTGGGCCAGCTATTTCCATTTTGGTTATTAAGTCAGATGGCGGAATATTTGCGACAATTAATTCAGCTAGAGCACGCGGGTTTTGTTTGGCTGGTTTTGCCAGCATCAAAGCTAAGTTATTTGCAAAGTCACCGTGTGATTTATCTTTAGTGCGATCAATAGCAATTCGAGGTTGTATATCTTCAGGAAGAATCTTTTGTGTTTGTAGAGAAACAATCGCTTGCTCGAGTAGTTGCTGGATATGGGCTTTCATAGATAAATCACCAATTGATACGGACTAATAAATAAGTGCCGATTCTACCGTTTATCGCAGGTTAACACTAGTGATCTAGAGAGGGAAATAAGCGCATCTCAAAAAATGTAAAAGTTTAATATAAATAAAAAGCAAATTACTTACATATATTCAAATTCATTACTTGCCATTATGACCTGATGCAGTCTCTCCTCTTCTTGATTGCTTAAATTTTCAAGTGCAATTTCAGCCTCTATCGTGGGGGTGCTATAAGCTGCCGTCTGCATCAATTCAATCAGCTGCATATCTAAATCCATTGCCAATGCCACTACGTCATCAATCGCTATTTCTGGTTGTAAGCGCATCTGCCGGCACTTCATTGGAAAACTTTGATCAAATACATTGTCTAACCAGGTCTCCAGTATGCTTTTGGGTGCTTGCTGTGCATATTCATGGAGATGAAGATAGGATAGTTGTTCTTTATTTTTCATAAAATCGAGCAACAATTTCACTTTTTCATCAGTTGCTTCCTGGCTAAGACGTAGGTAAAGATCGGCAAGAGCGAGATGGCACTCTTCCACGTAAGCCAAAAAATTTTTAATGGGTTCAAAGCGCATAACAAACTCCCTCGCATAATAATTTAAGAGCGATGCTGTTTTATTTTAGCAATACAGTAACCATATCCAAATTACCTGGAAATCCATATGCAGGTGGTTTGGATATCTGTTAGACATTTTAAGTTTAGTTAATTTTTTCAATTTAATAGTAAAAAATTTGTATAAATAATAATACTGACCACTATCTGTTTTTTGATGTGAAAATTACCTTTAATATCTTAAACCACTTCAAGTCGTGCGTAAGCGGTCATTAACCACTTACTGCCTACTTCTATAAAATGTACTTGTAAGCGGCTGTTTTCTCCGCTGCCTTCTTGGGCTGTGATTGTGCCCTCACCAAATTTAAGGTGTTTGACCTGCTGTCCAAGTCTAAAGCCCAAAGCATCTTGGCTTTCACCTTTAAAGCTCTGCTTTTTAACGGTCGGTTGCTGCATCCTGGTAACTTGTGTTTTAAGACGGATATATTCGATATCCTGCTCAGGAAGCTCATTTATAAAACGCGAAGGGTTGTGATGTTTTTCCTGCCCGTACAAGCGGCGACTTTCTGCATGGCAGATAGTCAGTTTCTGCATAGCACGGGTCATGCCGACGTAACAAAGACGACGCTCTTCAGCCAAACGGGTTTCATCCTCGCCAGACTGCTGCCCCGGGAACATCCCCTCTTCAATACCAACCATAAAGACTTGTGGAAACTCCAGTCCTTTGGCGGCATGCATGGTCATTAGCTGCACGGCATCCTCAAACTCATCGGCCTGATTATCACCTGACTCCAACGCTGCATAAGCGAGAAAGGCGGTGATCTCGTCCATCTCGAGCTCTTCCTCTGGCGCAACAAATGATTTTGTAGCAGAAACTAATTCTTGTAAATTTTCTATGCGGCTACGCGACTTTTCCCCCTTTTCAGCCTCAAACATCGCATGCAAACCGGAATGGCTTACCACATGGTCAACTATTTGAAAGAGGGGCAGCTCGGATGTTTCGCTTTTAAAGCGGTTAATTAATTCAATGAAGCCGGATAATGAACTTTTCGCGCCTGCACTGAGTTGCTTGTGCTCGATTAAAAACAGGCTCGCCTGCCACATGGTATAACCCTGCTCACGGGCGCAAATGCGGATTTTATCAAGCGTGGTATTGCCTATTTTTCGTTTCGGTTTATTAATCACCCGTTCAAACGCGGCGTCATCCTGATGATTATTCATTAATCGTAAATAGGCAACGCTGTCTTTGATCTCTAAACGGTCGAAGAAACGCTGACCGCCGTAAATATGATAAGGGATCTGCTGCGCCATAAGCTGCTCTTCAAATAAACGAGATTGAGCATTGCTGCGGTATAAAATCGCACATTCAGCCAATTTTTTACCGCTACTTTCCCATTTCTGCAGCTGCGCGGTAACATAGCGTACTTCATCGTAATCATTAAATGCGCTGTAAATAGCAATCGCCTCGCCGTCTTCTCCGCTGGTCCATAATTCTTTGCCTAAGCGGCCGCTATTGTTTTTAATTAGCGCGTTAGAGGCGTTCAATATATGTCCTGTGGAGCGGTAATTTTGCTCTAAACGCACTGTGACGGGATTGTTTTTTTCCCTTAAAAAACGCTGAATATTTTCAATATCTGCACCGCGCCAGCCGTAAATTGACTGATCATCATCGCCAACGATAGTCAGATAATTACCGTTATCAGTAAGCAGGCTCAGCCACGCATACTGTAATTTATTGGTATCTTGAAACTCATCGACTAAAACATGGCGGAAACGTTGCTGATAATGGAGTAACAGCGCCGGATAGTCTAATAGCAGTTCATGAGCGCGCAGTAAAATCTCTGCAAAATCGACTAAACCGGCAAGCTGGCATGCTTGCTCGTAAGCCTGATAAATTTGCAGACGCTGTTTTTCCTGTTGGCTGTAACCCGCTTCAATATGTTTTGCGCGTAAGCCTTCATCTTTTTTATCGTTTATATACCACTGCAGCTCTTTTGCCGGATAGTATTTTTCATCCAGATTAAGGCTTTTGATAATACGTTTCACCATCTTCTGTTGGTCATCGCTATCAATAATCTGAAACTGCTCCGGTAAATTTGCTTCCTGATAATGTAAACGCAATAAACGGTGAGCAATACCATGAAATGTCCCGATCCACATACCGCCGATATGCTGCGGGCAGATATCGGAAATGCGTCCGCGCATCTCTTTGGCGGCTTTATTGGTAAAGGTCACCGCTAAAATTCCGTAGGTTGGAATATGTTCAACTTGCATTAGCCATGCGATACGATGGGTTAAAACACGCGTTTTACCGCTACCTGCTCCAGCCAAAACCAGCATATTCTGCTCGGGAGCGGAAACGGCTGCGCGTTGGTGGTCATTTAAACCATCGATTAAGTAAGAAACATCCATCCTAAAGCACCTGTTTATTTATTCAGTAATGGACAACTATACCGAAACAATTTGTAAATGTGAATTCAACGGCTACACAAGTTTGTATAGCTGCTCTAACTGGCTGATTTCAACTGTTGGCAATAACAGTGCACCGGTTAATGATTGTTTATTGGGATTAAACCAAACCGCTTGTGCGCCATTATTTTGCGCGCCATAAACATCACTAACCAGATGATCGCCGACATGTAAAATGTCACTGACTTCAATATTCAGCCGTCTGGCTGCCTCGATAAAAAGATCGCCTTGCGGTTTTGCTTTAAAGCCGTTTCCTGCTTTTAAAATAAATTGGAATTTATTGTCCAGCTGGATTTTAAATTCATCAACATTGCCGTTAGTAATTGCGATCACTGGGTATGATTGTGCTAGTTTTTCAAGGAGTTGAATGCTTTTATAAGGAACAACAAAATCACTGCGCAGGGTAATAAACTCAGCAAATGCATCTTTAGCATATTCGATGGACTTACATGGCGTAATACCATAGATAGTCATAACACGGGTAAGCGCTTTAATGCGCCACAAGGAGACGTCGTGTACTAATTCTGGTAACTCTTTTACGATAAGATCTTTATACAGTAACCATTGTGCTTGCGTTAATTGTGCAAGTTCAGGGTATCTCTGATTAAGATAAGCAATAAATTTAGCTTCCGCTTTTTTGATAATTGGATGGTTATCGTACAAAGTGTCATCGAGATCAAAGCTGATCGCTTTAAAGGGGTTGAGCGGGCGGTAATATTTCATGATAAAAATTCCGAAACTTGGATATAGGGTTATTTTTTTCGTTTGGCGCGCGGGTGGGCTTGATCGTAAACCTGTGACAAATGTTGAAAATCTAAGTGAGTATACACTTGTGTGGTAGCTAAATCAGCATGGCCCAATAAGGTTTGTACTGCGCGTAAATTGCCGCTCGACTCCAACATATGCGTGGCAAAAGAGTGGCGTAATTTATGAGGATTAATATGGCTCGGTAACGCTTGCTTTAATCCCCATTTTTCCATTCTGGATTGAACACTGCGTACCGATATGCGATTTTTTTGTTTTGAAAGGAACAGTGCTTTTTCACCTGAAACAGAAAAATCGGGGCGAATTTTAAGCCACTCTTTAAGCGTTTTCACGGCGCTATCTGTAATAGGTAATAAACGTTGTTTACTGCCTTTACCTGTCACCATTATCTCTTTTTCGGATAATTTAAGATCTGCTAAGTTAATGCCAACTAACTCGCTAAGTCTTAGTCCAGAAGAGTACATTAGCTCCATCATGCATTGATCTCGAATACTAAGCGGATCTTTTTCATTTATATTGAGCAGTTGAAACATATCATCAACAGAGATGTTTTTTGGCAGTGGCTTATCTAGTTTCGGGGCAGCTACCCCTTTGGCTGGATTATTAGTTAACAGTTCAAATTGTACCAGATGACTTAAAAAGGAGCGTAATGCCGACAGTTTTGTGGCGATAGAGCGTGCTTTAATCCCTTTTTGATGAAGCTGCTTAACCATTAAACGGACATTATGACTGTCTAAATCTGACCAGTTATTTATCTGCTTCTGTTCTAACATTTCAACAAATTCAGCTAAATTACGTTGGTAATTTTTAATGGTGACCGGGCTTAAACCGCGTTGACTGGCTATATGATTTAAATAACGCTCGATAAGAGGTTGTAAAGAACTCATAGTTGCACTCAATTTTTTACAGTAAAATTAAAAGTGTAATTAATCGCTGTGCAAACAGGAAAAATCACACTTTAAAAACAGTGGAGAAAGCTTAAATTTGAATCTGCCCGTCAAAAACAAACTCTGCGGGTCCCGTCATTTTGACGCTCTGCCCTAGTTGCCAGAACAAGCGCAGCTCTCCGCCAGGCAGTGCGATGGTGCAATGGGTATCAAGTTTACCCTGAAGTTGACCAACAACGGCTGCCGCGCAAGCGCCTGTACCGCAGGCAAGCGTTTCACCCACGCCGCGCTCCCAAACACGTAAACGCGCATAGTCGCGGCTTTTAATCTCTAAAAAACCCACATTTACTTTATTGGGAAAGCGTTCATGGTTTTCCAGCAGCGGGCCTAAGGTCTCGACGGGGGCTGTATCTATATCGTCAACTAACACAACACAATGTGGGTTGCCTATAGAGACAGCGCCGCACATAACCGTATGATCCTCGACCCGTAAAATATAGGTTTTTTCCTCTTTTTTAGCCGTAAAAGGAATTTTAGCGGGATCCAGAAGGGGTTTACCCATATCCACGGTTATATTGCCATCGGGTTCAATTTTAAGTTGAATTTTACCTTTTGCAGTGCTGACATTGATGATCCGTTTTTGCGTTAGTCCTTTCATTTTAACAAAGCGAGCAAAGCAGCGTGCGCCATTACCGCACTGCTCAACTTCACTGCCATCGGCATTAAAAATCCGATAATGAAAATCCAGCTCGGGATCATATGGAGGTTCCACCATTAATAACTGGTCAAAACCAATGCCAAAGTTACGATCGGCTAAACGGCGAATAGCATTTTTAGAAAGGAAAATGTTTTGCGTGACATTATCAATGACCATAAAATCATTACCTAAACCATGCATTTTTGAAAATTGAATATTCATTATTTCTCGTTTTCAGATTGTTCGCAGAGCAAGTGCGATATCACAAATAGGTGTTAATACCCGTTGTAATAAACCTATCTAAGGTAAAACGTGCTCACCACGCCATAGGTCGCGATGCTCTTCTCGTTCACGTACCACAAAGGCTTTTTCACCATCAACCATTATTTCTACCGGACGGCAACGGGAATTATAGTTTGAACTCATTGTTGCACCATAAGCCCCTGCACTACGTACCATCAGGTAATCACCTTCCGCTAATGCAAGTTGACGCTCTTTACCTAGAAAATCACCCGTTTCACAGATAGGACCGACAATGTCATAGGTGCGCAGAGGGCGTTCCGGTGAATCAACAAAGGTATTATTAAGCGGGATAATGTTTTGCCACGCGCTATAAAGTGCCGGGCGAATCAGGTCATTCATTGCCGCATCTACAATGGCAAAGTTTTTATGATCGTTGAGTTTCAGGAATTCAATTTTGGTTACTAATACACCCGCATTGGCCATAATGGCGCGACCGGGTTCAAAAATAAGTTTTAGTTTGCGTGAACCCATTTTTTTGATAATGGCATTCATATATTCAGTGGGCTCGGGTGGTGTTTCTTTATTGTAAGGCACACCTAAACCACCACCTAGATCAAGATGGGAAATGCTAATACCCTGAGTTTCCAGTAGGTCTATCAATATCAGTAACTTATCCAGCGCTTCCAGAAAAGGTGCAATTTCAGTTAATTGTGAACCAATATGACAATCAACCCCTTTCACTTCAATAAACTCAAGTTCATTGGCAAGGTGGTAAACGGTCGGCGCTTGACCTATTTCGATACCGAATTTATTCTCTTTTAGCCCGGTCGAAATATAAGGGTGGCTGCCGGCATCAATATTGGGGTTAATACGAATAGAGACCGGCGCTTTTATTTTTAAGCTTTGCGCGACAGAGTTAATTCTGTATAGCTCAGAAATAGATTCAATATTAAAACAGTGAATGCCAGCTTGCAGCGCCGTCGCAATTTCAACTTCTGTTTTACCGACACCGGAGAATACTACTTTTTTAGGATCGCCACCTGCTTGGATAACACGCAGTAATTCACCAACGGAAACGATGTCAAAGCCAGAGCCTAAACGTGCCATGAGATTCAGTACGCCCAAGTTTGAATTGGCTTTTACGGCATAGCAAATAAGGTGCGGATGATCCCCTGCTGCTTGGTCAAAAGCATTCCAATGACGCTCAATGGTTGCGCGAGAGTATATATAAGCAGGTGTACCTGCTTTCTCAATGACTTGTTCAACAGGCAGTCCTTCAACAAAAAGACGACCGTCATTTTTATAATTAAAATGATCCAATTTTAAATCCTTTTTCTTTGCTTAAATATAGTGAGTAATCTAGCGTCGAATAGGCTCAATAGCGAGCGGGACGGTTAAACGCTGTGCTTCTTATCACTGCTTCTTTCTGTTTTTTCAGAACAGCTATCTCAGCCTTATTTTGTACTATTGTCTAAGTTGTCTTGCTCTGTTTTTTCTTCTACTACAGGCGTTGATTCTTGACTTATCTCTTTTTTATCGACCGTGACTGATGTTGCTGTTGGTTTTACTGGCGCGCGGTAAAGCGGTCCTTTCATACCACAACCGGCTAACAAACCCGAAAAAAACAACATAGTGGTCAATAACCTGATCTGTTTCATGCTCTACCTTAATAAATTGCTTTTAGCAGACGATATTCAGTAAGTTGAAAACGCTGAACTTTACATTTTTAAATGATTTGCGTATATAATCGCACTTCATTGTTCAAAAGCAAAGGGCAAGTAATATGAATGATAGTGAATTTCAACAATTAGCTGACACGCTTTATCAAAAGATTGAAGATAATATCGAAGAGTCGGGCGCTGATATAGATTATGATCAAAACGGCAGTTTGTTAACACTGGAGTTTGAAAACCGTAGTAAGTTAATCATTAACCGCCAACAACCCTTACATCAAATTTGGTTGGCAACCACCGCAAGTGGTCATCATTATGATTATAAAGCGGGAAAATGGTTTGATGATCGCAGTGGAGATGAGTTTTTAGATTTTCTGTCTGCTGCTATTTTTAAGCAGTCTAAAGAAAAGGTAGTTTTTAGTTAACCACCTTGTTGAAGGCGCTTTAGTTTACGGGCATCGCGTAATGTCTAACTATTAAATAATAGACAGTAAACAGCCCAATTAAGGCTGATAGCACCCAGTTGTGATAGGTAGCGTAACCTTGAATGAAGATATCAAAGAGTATAAATAATGATAAGGTTAAAAAAGTGCTATTTATTAACTCGCTAAGCGTTATTTTGTTGTAATTCATGGAATGATCTCCTGTTGCTTATTTACCAAACTTCAGCAAGAACAGTTATAAATGTAGATCATTTAGGCAATAGAAAAAAGGAAATACCTCTCTTAATTGATTGGTTTTTTGATTTTTAAAATAATCATTTGTTTTAAAAGGTGTTTTTATTTAATAAATAAGCGCTAGAATAGTTATACTTAAATTTAATGGGGTTTTTTATGTTTAAACTGTTTTTTATCTATCCTGTGGTTGCATTAATACTGTTTTGGCTGGCCAGCGACGTTAAAATTGGCGCCTCTGTCTATTCCTTTAACGATAATTATATTTCGATTGAATTTCCGAAAAAACAGTTACGTTCAGAAGATAACCCAGCACCTTGGTATAGCTTTTATTGGAATGCAGAATCTGCTCGTGATGAATTACAGAGCATCAATGATGCTGTGGTTAAAGAAAAATGAAAACAGTGGTCTTTCCCGGATCTTTTGATCCGGTAACAAACGGTCATCTTGAGCTGTTAAGCAGAGCAAGCCGATTGGCTGAACGAGTGGTGGTGGCTGTTGCCGTTAATACCAGTAAAAAGCCGCTATTTAGTTTAGAAGAGCGCTGTGCTTTGTTGGAAGAGGCCACTGCTGATATAGCGGGAATCGAAGTGATTCCTTTTTCCGGTTTGCTTGCGGATTTTGCTATCAAGCAGCAGGCACAAGCCTTAATCAGAGGGATACGAGGAGCCACAGATGCGGATTATGAATTGCAGCTTGCCCAGGTCAATCGCACTTTAAACCCTCTTTTAGAAACCATTCTTTTACCTGCAAGTGGCAACACTGGATTTATCTCTTCAACGGTTGTTAAAGAGGTATTTAAGCATCATGGCGATATTGATTCGTTTGCTCCGCCCTGTGTGAAAAAAGCGTTGTTCACAAAACAAGTCAATAATTGTTAACTCCCTACCCCAGATATAAGATCCCTTTCTATACTTACTAAATTAAGTGGTAGCAAAGGGGACTTTATGTCTGGCTCTCAAAATAAAATATGTAGTTATGTCAATCATCTTGGTGAACGTTGCCATGCACCTACCCATCTATCCGAGTTTTGTTATTGGCACGACCACGCAACGGATAAATCTCCCCTTGATACCGCCGAAAAATTAGAAGCATATGCGCACAGTGGCGGCATGATGCATGGCATTGATTTAAAAAATGCAAATTTAGAAAATTTAAATCTGGTTAATCACGCTTGTAGTAAAGGTTTTGATCTAACGGGGGCTGATTTATATCGTGCAAATTTAAAAGGTGCACATCTCTTTAATGTGGTTTTAATTCGCGCGAGTTTAATGAAAGCCAATCTTTCCTATGCCAATATCCACTGTGCGCATCTTGAAGAGTGTAATTTACTGGGTGTTAAGTTCCATCACACTAAAATAGAACACATTAAAACCGGCAAAATGATAATCCAAGAAGAGAAAGGGATCGACCTGGAGAGGCAAGGAGAATATAAACAAGCGCAGGAGCAATATGAACAGGCAGAAGAGGTTTACCGTAACTTGCGCAAAGCCAGTGAACAACAAGGCTTGTTTATTTTATCTGGTCCCTATTTACGTAAAGAGTTGACCATGCGCCGTTTTCAGCATCCCTATTTTTCAACAAAGCGTTTTTATTCTAAAATTGTGGATCTTTTTTGCGGCTATGGCGAAGACCCTTTTCGGGTGATCTCTTTTTCTTGGCTGCTTATTTTTATTAGCAGTATTTTTTATTATATTTTTGGTTTGCGTTTTACTGGGGAATTTCAAGTGTTCTCTTTACAATCTAGTGTAGAGGAAAATGTTATTTTCTTTTTTGAATGTCTTTATTACAGTGTTGTGACCTTTACTACCTTGGGATATGGTGATTTCATTCCTGTTGGTTATTCAAGGATAGTGGCGGCATTGGAGGCGTTTACGGGGAGTTTTACGATCGCGCTGTTTGTGGTGGTGTTTGTGAAGAAGATGACGCGTTGATAAGCCTATATCGTAAGGGAAAGAAAAAGAGCCACTCAGGTGAGCGACCCTTTTTTTATATCACTATATCGTTTATCTATGGCGTTGGTTAGTAATCATAGTTATCGTGTGTATTGCTCAGTTCATAGAAGGTCGCTTGTGCGTAGTCATCGCTATCGCTGTCGCATGAATCCTCTTCATCATCGCAATCTTGCAGGTAGATACCCGCTTTGAAGTACATGGAGTTGTCGGCATCATTGTAACGGCTGTCTGACATATCGACAGGTTGAGTTGCCAATTGTGTGCCATCTTGGCTGATAGTCACCTGCATTGAATCACCATTGACGGTGATATTATAAGAGAATGCTTCATTTAGTGCTATACCATCAGACGGATTAGAGGTGCTGCTCAGAGCGCCGTCTGAATCAACCATACTACCCAGCAGGTTATACCAAGTCTCATTACCACCATCTGATTTAGACGTTTCATGAGCGAAGTAGATGGCGCCATTGTCATTGCCTGGAAGTTTGTGATAGTAAAGACGGATTGGCTCGTTGCTTTTAGCGTGAATTTGACCGATAACAATACGACCGACCTGCTCATTATTGTTACTTGTGGTCGTCACGTGGTTTATCGCAAGGGTTGCTGTCATAACGCCATCGATACCGCCAAATTCATCCTGATCACTGCTGGATATGCTGGAAAAGGCCCAGTTATTAAGACGACCGTTGCCATCTTCATCCTCATCAACATCGTAGCTTGTATCGATACTGGTATCACCACGACGTAGCATCTCGCGTAGCTCGGTACGAGTATACTTAGTGGTGCCGGATGTTTTAACCCCATCAATAGGAGTAACAAACACCATGCCGCCATCGGTACCTGTATAAAAAAACTCATCTTCATAGCTGGCAGACAACTCGTTTTCTTTAATTGAAGTTGCGTAGCCATCTCCCTCATCAACCGGAATGCTTAGGTACCAATCCTGAAGATCGAAGTTGCCTGACGGTGTAACTGAGGCATCCAAGTCATAATCAGTGCTAGTGGTGCTGGTATTGGTTAATTCCCACTGTTGGTTAACGTTGTCGCTATCGGATGTCCAAAGATACATCAGCTGTCCGTCGTCCCCCTCATTGTTACCATCGATGGAGAAACCTGAAGCATTACGTTTCTCAAAACGGTAAATTTCCGTGCCGCTATAGACTTTAACCTTGTTCCAATGCTGGTTGTAATCCGTTGAATCACATACCTCAAGCGTCACCGCTTGACGCTTCGCGCCTCCGTCACCACCATCCCAACACAGACTCGTGCCGTATTTTTTATAGGAATAGTAGCCATCACCATGACTGATCTGTACCCATTGTTGGTTCTCGTTATCGGAGTCGGAGCTCCAAACGTAAAGCTGCTGGCCTTCAATTGCCCCCTTGTTACCATCGATGGAAAAACTTGTCCCGTTCTTTTCCATTAAAAAGGTTGCTGCATTCGCGATAGGTGCATGAAGGGTGCAAATAGCAACCCCGATAGAGATTGAAAGTTTGGTTTTTGTTAAGTTTAAAGCCATTGTTTCTTCCTTTAATAATTAACTTATTAATATATACATATGCTTTATAAGTGGTTAATTAACTAGTGAATAGTCCACCTAAAGCGCAATTTAAATATAACTTTTCATAAAATGTATTCGCTTAATAGCCCACTTTCAATGTCTGCCAAATTGGTCGATGTTAATTGAGCAATGGCATTACACTTACTCTATATAGGTTATTAACGAACGGCATGAGGGTAACACGTTTTAATCAAAAAAAAATCACAAAATAGTTTTCGCGTGTGTTTGTAGTTCATATGTATAGGGGGGGGGGCAGCGCTATCATGTTCAAAATATAAACACCTAAGCGAATGAGATAACTATCACAAAAAACAGTAAATTAACTGTAACGCATTGTAATTTAATTTATTTGTAGTGAGGGTATAACTATTAATGCATTAATTAAAGACGCTATTGATCTTTTTTATCGGTAATGACTTTTCATATATTACAAATAACAAGATAGAAATCTTGTTATTTAGGTAGAGTGTTCGTGTATATTTAAAGTGAACTACCTTACGGGCAGCTAACCTTAACGCTGGCACTTCGCGCAGTACACACTGTTTCTTGCCGCTAACTTGATAGCTTTTAAAGGGGTTTCACAGTGTGGGCAGTTTTGTCCCGCTTTACCGTAAACCTGCAATGTCTGCTGAAAATAGCCGGGTTTTCCATCGCTACCGACGAAATCTTTAAGTGTGGTGCCACCTTGTTGTATCGCTTGCTGTAAAATGCGTTTAATTATATCAACCAATAAAAGATAGCGTTTTTGCGAGATATTACCCGCGCTTCGCGTTGGCTTTATTCCAGCCATAAACAGCGCTTCTGTCGCGTAAATATTGCCAACCCCAGTTACCACCTTCTGATCCATTATAAATTGCTTCACGGGCAGCTTACGCTTGTGTGCGCTGCGATATAAATAATCACCCGTGAAATCATCGCCAAGCGGCTCTGGGCCTAATAGATTGAGTAAAGAGGAGTCCTCCGGCGTTAAGCCCAGCCATAAAATAGCCCCAAAGCGGCGCGGATCGGTATAGCGCAATAAACAATCAGGGAAAATAATATCCATATGGTCGTGTTTTTTAGGCTCGGTTTTTAAGGGGCAAATGCGTAAACTGCCAGACATACCAAGATGTATCAAGAGAGTGCCCGTTGCAAAGTTGAATAGCAGGTATTTGGCACGCCGATCGATTGATATTAATTGCTCATTTTTTATATAGGTGAGTAAGTATTCAGGTATTTTCCAGCGCAATTGTGTGTGGCGGAGGATCACATCAACGACGGGTTGGTTTATTAGATGCGGGCTGATGCCTCGGCGACTGGTTTCAACTTCGGGTAATTCAGGCATAGGTACGCTCTTTCAGACTAATATTATTAGTATCAGTGTACTTTTTTCTGCACGAAAATCTATATTAACACTGGTGGCATAGCGGCTGCGCTATAACTGCTTAACGGCCTAATAGCAGGGGCAGTTGTTGCGCGCTTAAAAATAGCGAGATTGCCGAGTCTATCTGCAGTAGGTAATCATCTTCTTGCTGAAACAGTTGCACAATAATAGGCTGCTCTTGATTGACTGTATAAATCTGTATGACGTAGGGGGCCGTATTTTTTTTTGTTGCTTGAGGCTCTAATTTTAGTTGCTGCCAATTTTGCACCAGTAATGCCAGTTGCTGCTTAGATAAGCCCAAGTCAGGCTCACTTTTCCAAGCGCGACCAACACGTTTTATTTTAAAATCAGGTGTTTTGATCTCAACAATAATTAACTCACTGCTGATAACGGTACGTTGCTGGGATTTTGGTGAAAGGGTTAATTTAGGGCTGAAATTAAAAATAAAAATAATGATTAAAACCGCAAAGATAATTACGTTATTCCAACCTTTCCTAGATAGACGCATCTCACTTTCCTTTAGGCATAAAAAAACCCAGTATAAACTGGGTTTTTATCGGGCGAAATCAAAATTACTTGATTTTGCCTTCTTTGTACATAACATGCTTACGTACAACGGGATCAAACTTTTTGATCTCAAACTTTTCAGGCATAGTCTTTTTATTTTTATCAGTAGTATAAAAATGGCCGGTACCAGCAC
>NZ_JBLIEK010000082.1:0-16168 GCF_047632995.1 Psychromonas sp. | reverse complement strand
GGCATAAACTACCAAAATCTATCTACTTCCGTCGTGGTTCATTACCTATTGCACTAACTGATTTAGATGACAAAAAACGTGCAATGATAGTAACGGATGGTTTCCTGTTTGCTAACGGTTACATTGATGAGTTACGTTCAATCCTTGAAAGTCAAGGAATGATGGTTGAAATCTTCCATGAAGTGGAAGCGGATCCTACACTTGCAATCATCAAAAAAGGTGCAGCAGCTTGTAACGCATTCAACCCGGATGTCATTCTTGCTGTCGGTGGTGGTTCACCAATGGATGCTGCGAAAATTATGTGGGTTCTATATGAGCATCCAGACACTGTTTTTGAAGACTTAGCAATGCGCTTTATGGATATCCGTAAACGTATCTACAAATTCCCTAAAATGGGCGTTAAAGCTGAACTAGTATGTATTACTACAACATCTGGTACAGGTTCTGAAGTAACACCATTTGCCGTTGTAACAGATGAGACAACAGGTAAAAAATACCCACTAGCTGATTATGAACTAACGCCAAGCATGGCGATTGTTGATGCTAACCTAGTGATGGATATGCCTAAGTCTCTTTGTGCATTCGGTGGTTACGATGCAGTAACACATGCGATGGAAGCTTACGTTTCAATTCTTGCTAACGAATACTCAGATGGTCAAGCGCTACAAGCGCTTAAAATGCTTAAAGAATACCTACCAAGCTCTTACAAAAACGGTAAAAATGATGCGGTTGCACGTGAAAAAGTTCACAATGCGGCAACTATTGCTGGTATCGCGTTTGCTCAGTCATTCCTTGGAGTGTGTCACTCAATGGCGCATAAAATCGGTAATGAATTCCATCTTCCACATGGTTTAGCAAATGCATTGTTAATAACCAATACTATTCGTTTTAATGCAACGAACAACCCAACTAAACAAGGTACTTTCTCTCAGTACGACCGTCCTAAAGCACGTGCTCGTTACGCAGAAATTGCTGATCATTTAGGTTTCCGTGAAGGTAACACTGAAGCTAAAATTCAGACGCTACTGACCTGGTTAGACGAGTTAAAAGTTGAATTGAATATTCCACTATCAATTCAAGCTGCAGGTGTTGATGAAGCTGAATTCCTAGCTGCAGTTGATGATCTTGCGGAACAAGCGTTTGATGACCAATGTACACCTGCAAATCCACGTTACCCGCTTGTATCTGAGCTTAAAGCAGTGCTTATTGCTTCTTACTACGGTACAGATTACGTTGATGTGATGGATGCGCCTGAAGTTGAAGTGAAAGAAGAAAAAAAAGCTAAATAATATTTCTTTTTAACTTAATATAAAAAGCCTGCTTAATCGCAGGCTTTTTTTTACTTTGAATTTAAGGAAGGTTATTTATACCCATGATACCTCAAGATACTTTATCAGGACTCAGAGCAGAGGACTAAACAGGTAGAGGGTGCTTTCTAATAGTTTTTTTAAATAACTGCGTTTACGCCAATCAGCTAATAAAAATTGATCTGACTCTAATAGATAATGCATCTGAATGGTTAAAAGTTCACCCGCAAATTGATCATTGTCAATCAACATTGTCATCTCAAAGTTTAGCCAAAAACTGCGTCTATCCAGATTAACTGTGCCTAATAACGCTATTTTTTCATCGATAACAATCGTTTTACTATGCAGTAGCCCACCATGAAATTTATAGATTTTCACACCGGCCGTTAATAGCTCATCGAAAAAAGCACGCGAGGCATATTTAACCATAAAAGAATCATTTTTAGCGGGTAGAATTATTTTCACATCAACGCCACGCAACGCCGCCACTTGCAACGCTTCGAGTATACTTTCATCAGGAACAAAATAGGGTGTTGTTAAAACAAGGCTGAATTTTGCCTCATAGATTGCGCTCAGTAAGACTTGATGAATACTGGCTTTACCAAACTCCGGCCCAGAGGGAATAAGCTGAGAATTTTGTGCCCCAATGATAGGGAAACGCGCTATTTTCGACAGGGGTAATTCTATTTGAGAAAGAGGCAAAGCCATTTTATTACTGGTTTCCAAGTACCAATCCCAGATAAACAATCCCTGCATTAACTGTACAATCGGACCTTCGCAGCGCACCATAATATCTATCCATTCGCCAACACCGTGACCCTTTTTAAAATAAGCAGGATCAACCAGATTCATACTCCCCGTATAGGCAACATGATCATCAATACAGACCAACTTACGGTGCATTCTTAAATCCTGACGTTGAAAAAGAAGCCTGAATGCACCCACAGGTAAGGCTTCCCCTACTTCAATACCGGCTCGACGCATGATAAAGGGGAGTTCACTTTTGAAGAAATCATGACTGCCGACAGAATCCAATAATAATTTACACTGAACCCCACGCTCAGAAGCCTTAATCAACGCGTCTAATAAATTGTCTACCAACCCCCCTTCGCTGCAGATATAAAATAATAGATAACAATGTGATTGTGCTTGGTCAATTTGCTGTGTTAATTCAAGAAGAATTTGATCGGTAGATGACAATAGAGTGTGTTGGTTGCCTTTTAGCATAGGTATGCTGGTGTATGATTCCACAAAGGCCTGCATTGAACGCGCACACGGACTAATTCCCTCCTTACTCTGACGATTCTCTGCCGACTCTGTGTGCAACCAGTGATGGAACCTGTCCCCCATCTGCTCACGCCGTTTCTGACGTTTTTTGCCTAAATGAAGTTCCCCAAAAATAAAATAACTGACCATACCCAAAAGCGGCAAAGCATAGATCAAAAATAACCACGCAAGCGAGATTCCACTGGGCCTACGCTTAATGATCACGCGCAACGAAGTGAGCAGTAACAGAGAAAAGTAGGTGGATGCAGAAAGTAGCACATAAAGGGTACTGTCTTGCCAGGACGTATCAAAAGAGAAAAAATCCATTAAACTAAATCTCAAAGAGAAAAAGACAAATTAACTTAGATTATATGCTGCAGCAAGCTTATTATTAAGCTTCTGGGCGTTCCTGCCCGAGCAGCTTGAAGATACCCACTCAAGCTGCACTCCTATATGCATTAATGACGTTTATTACAACGCAGATAAAAAGTGGCTTCCGATGCTTTCATCACTTGAACGCTCTCTTCTGCGCGGCTGGGACTCTGCGATGTTGAGGGTGTTTGTTGCTGGTTAATTTCGAGAACATCACCCACTATACTAAGACCTAAAGTACGCGCAAAAATATTAGATGAGTTATATACAGCATCATTGACTAAAAACTCTGAACCATCTTTAATAAAATCATTGGCAATTCTTAGCTTTTCAACCCCCAGTAGATTAATTAAATCGATCACAGTACTCGAAATACCAAAATTAATGACAGTTAATCCAATACCCATCTTTCTGATATTCATGAGATTCTCCTGAATATCAGATGAAGAGTGATGCAGAGTAGACTTCTCAACTTCAAATTCAAGCCACTGCCCTGAGCACATAGTTTCTTTTAAAATAGTATGCAGATCCGCAATAAAGCTAAGTTGTGACAGTTGCTCTCTGGATAAATTAATTGCAATACGTCCAAAATTAATCCCGGCTTTGTGCCAATTAACTGCCTGAAGCGCAGCTTTTCGAATCGTTATAAGCCCCAACGACACCAGTAAACCGCTCTCTTTCGCTAAAATTAAAAAGCGATCATGTTGTAGAACACCTTGCTCTGGGTGATTCCAACGCAGTAAGCCTTGCATTGCAACAATTTGGCGGTTATTAAGATCGTATTGAGGCTGGTAATACAACTCAAATTGATCTAACTGCAAGCCTAACTTTAACTCGTCTTCTAATTCAAGCTGTTGATTGGAGTGACGTGTTAGCGCCATAGTATAAAAATGATACGGTACACTCTTATCATCTTTTCCACGCTGCATCGCTTTTTCTGCATTGCTTAATAACGATTCATTATCTATACCGTCATCAGGACACATACTTATACCAATTGTTGCAGATAAACTTATTTCTCTGTTTCCGATAGTAAAGTTTTTACTAAATAATGTAATGATTTTTTGTGCAATACTGGCTACATTTTGCTCATTGGCTAGCTCATTGACCACAATAACAAAGCTATGGTCAGAAAAACGCGCCACTGTCTCTTTCTCAAAAATACAGTTTTTAAGGCGTATTGCAATCTCTTTTAATACATCATCTCCAGCATTATGACCGAACTGATCATTAACCGCCTTGAAATCATTAATATCGACCAAGAGCACGGCCATGATTGTCTTCTGATAATTAGCTCGGTTAATAGAGTCTTCCAAACGATTAAATAAAGCAATACGATTATATAATCCCGTTAGTGGATCATGTTTTGATAGAAACTGTATTTTTTCCTCAACGCGTTTGCATTGAGTTAAATCGGTAAAGGAGTAGATGCGGTTGGTTTTCCCCTCATCAAAATGGTCAACAGCATAGATCTCCAACCAGGCAAAATGGGTGTCGCCATTTTTATTACAGTAAGTGATATCTCCCTGCCAACTTTTATTTTCAGTGAATGAAATATCATCATAAAAAGACTCGCTTTGTTGCTTGGAGGCAAACACATTGATATTTAACTGTAACAGTTCATCTTTTGAAAAACCGGATAGCAAGCAACAAGCCTGATTTGCAGAAAGAATATCACCAAACTGATCTGTAACCAGGATGCTGTCTTTGCTATTGTCAAATACCACCTCGGCTATTTTTAGCCGTTTTTGCATCAAGTGATGTGCGGTAATATCCCGACCAACGCCAATTAAACCTTGTACTTCACCATTTTTGTCTTGCAGTGGTACCTTCTTCATTTCAATAAAATGACGCTGGCCATCGTTATAGGTCAGGTGTTCTTCACCCAAGTAGATCTGTTTATTAGAGATCACATCTTTATCTTGAGACTGGCACATCAAAGCCTGACCCAGTTCAAAAAGTTGATCATCTTTTTTACCTAAAATATCTTCCTCTGAACAACCCACAAATTTTTCAAATTGTTTATTACAACCTAAAAAACGACTGTCCAAGTCCTTAAAGAAAATAAGATCGGGCGATATATCTGCCGTTGCACGCAACATAATGCGCTCTTTTTCTAATGAGTATTTCGCCTGATTAATCTCGGTTACATCAAAAAGCATACCAATTTGTATATCAGTATCATCGACACACTCTTTGCGAAAAACCATTTCACGCGCTATCCCATTTATATCATCAAGTTTACATTCATAAAAATAGACCTGCTTATTGTCAAATATGTTTTGATCTATCTTTTTAATCTCATCCAAGAGGTGAGCTGGCAAAATATCTGCGGCATTTTTGCCTTGAACTTGAGCGGGCGTCAGGCCGAAGATATGTGAAAAATAGCTATTGCAGGCTAAAAATTCGCCTTTTATATTTTTAAAATAGATAGGGATACTGAGAAAATCTAAGGTGGTTTTTACCTCATCCGTAATTAAATCTTCCATTGACGCGGACAATTTAGCAAGTTTGGGCGCAGCATTTCCGTTTAGATAGGTTGTTTTTAGCAAAGGAAAATCGGCGTCAATTTTATCAGCCAACGAGTCAGAAAAGGGGAGATCACAAATTAAATGGGTATATTCTTTTTCGGCTAAAATAGCCTCTATTCCATCAGTGCGGAGCAAATGACAAAGCGTATAATCGGGTTGAAGCGCCGGGCTGGCTGATAAATTTAGCATTGCTTCGGCAAGCTGAATATTATTCCCTACATATAAAACATTTTTGACCGGAACAGACAAAGAGGCCCCCTTAAATTTGTGATAATTTCACTTGGCAATTTAAATATTAACAGTATTGCAGCATAAAAAAGGGGACGCTAGCATCCCCTTTAAAATTTAACCTAACTGTTTACGCACATTTCTAAACATACGCATCCACGGGCTATCTTCGCGCCACTCATCCGGATGCCATGAATTAGCAACGGTTCTAAATACACGTTCGGGATGCGGCATCATAATGGTAACGCGCCCATCTTTAGAGGTTAGACCAGTAATACCGTTTGGCGAACCATTCGGATTAGCCGGATATTGCTGTGTCTGTTCACCATAATTATTAATGAAACGTAATGCAATATTACCGCTTGCTTCAATAGCGGCTAAATGTGCATCATTTTTCACTTCAACACGGCCTTCACCATGGGATACAGCGATTGGCATAGTTGAGCCGGCCATATCGTTGAGGAACAATGAATTGTTTTTTTGCACTTCAACGAGACTGAAACGTGCTTCAAAACGTTCCGAGTGATTACGCACAAAACGCGGCCATAATTCCGCCCCCGGAATTAATTCATTAAGGTTTGATAACATCTGACAGCCGTTACAGACACCTAATGCAAATGAATTTTCACGTTCAAAGAAGGTTTGAAACTGCTCACGCGCGCCGTCATTAAACAAAATGGATTTCGCCCAGCCTTCACCAGCCCCTAATACATCGCCATAAGAGAAACCACCACAAGCGACTAAACCGGCAAAGTCTGCAAGTTGCACATCTCCCGATAAAATATCACTCATATGCACATCAATTGCCGAGAAACCCGCTCTATTAAAGGCGGCAGCCATCTCCTGCTGAGAGTTAACTCCTTGCTCACGTAAAATAGCCATGCGCGGTAAAACACCCGTTGCAATATAGGGCGCAGCAACATCCTCATTGAGATCAAAGGTTAATTTTGCGCTTAACCCGGGATCCTTATCATCTAATTTCAGATCAAACTCTTGTTGCGCGCACACTGGATTATCGCGTAAAAGCTGCATTTTCAGCGTAGTTTCAGCCCAAATTCCGCGGAATTCACTGCGCGGTGCAACCAATATGTCATCACCATCACGGGTAAACTCGATTTGGTCGGTCTCATTTACTGAACCAATAACCAGCGAGTTGGTGGCTAAACCATGACCGGCTAAGATATTCAATACGGACTCTTTATCTTCAACACGTACCTGGATAACCGCCCCGAGCTCTTCACTGTAAAGTGCAGCAAAATCATCACTGCCTAATTGATCCAGTTGAACCGTAACACCACAGTGTCCAGCAAATGCCATTTCAGTGATGGTTGAAAATAGTCCACCATCACTGCGATCATGATAGGCCAGTAACTTTTTATCCACGACTAAGGTCTGCATCGCATTAAAGAATCCCTGCAGCAAAGCCGGATTATCTAGATCGGGCGTTGTAGCACCAAGCTGTTTATAAACTTGCGCTAACGATGATCCACCGAGACGATTTTTACCATTGCCTAAATCAACAAGTATCAGATCCGTATCACCCTGATCACTGCGCAGCTGCGGCGTAACCGTATTACGGATATCACGTACCGCACCAAATGCAGTAATGATTAATGAAAGTGGCGAGATAACTTCTTTATCCAGCTCACCTTCCTGCCAGCGCGTTTTCATCGACATAGAATCTTTACCCACTGGGATAGTAAGATCTAATTCCGGGCAAAGCTCTTCACCAATCGCTTTAACCGCTGCATATAAGCCGGCATCTTCCCCCGGGTGACCGGTTGCAGACATCCAGTTAGCAGAAAGTTTAATACGTTTGAAATCACCGATATCAGAACAGGCGATATTGGTAATTGATTCTGCGACAGCCAGACGGGCAGATGCCGCGAAGTTAAGTAGAGCAACAGGCGTACGTTCACCTAATGCCATTGACTCGCCAAAATAACTATCGTAACTGGCAGCAGTAACCGCACAGTCTGCGACAGGTACCTGCCAAGGTCCGACCATTTGGTCGCGCGCAACTAACCCAGTAACAGTGCGGTCACCGATCGTTATCAGGAATGTTTTTTCAGCAATAGAAGGTAAACGCAGCAAGCGCTCGGCGGCATCTTTAATGCTTGCACCAGAGAGATCTAACGGTTTTCCCTGGGCATTTTGTGATTTAACATCACGATGCATTTTAGGGGCTTTACCTAATAATACTTCCAGCGGCATATCAATAGGATTGTTATCAAATTCAGTATCATGCAAGGTTAACTGCATCTCTTTTGTCGCTTCACCGATAACAGCATATTTAGCCCGTTCACGTTTACAAATAGCTTCAAATGTCGCCAGATTCTCAGGCTTAATGGCCATCACATAACGTTCTTGAGATTCATTACACCAAATTTCGTGTGGCGCCATGCCCTTTTCATCATTTGGAATAGCGCGCAGATCAAATTTACCACCGCGACCGCCATCATTTACAAGCTCAGGCATCGCATTAGAAAGACCACCCGCGCCCACATCGTGAATAAATTGAATTGGGTTATCATCACCCATCTGCCAGCAACGGTCGATCACTTCCTGACAACGACGCTCCATCTCCGGATTTTCACGCTGTACAGACGCGAAATCTAAATCTTCAGACGAGGCACCGGAATCCATTGAAGATGCCGCGCCTCCGCCCAAACCAATATTCATTGCAGGGCCGCCCAGAACAACTAGCTTAGCACCCACTGGAATCTCTTTTTTCTCAATATGACTGCGGCGGATATTACCTAAACCGCCCGCTAACATAATTGGTTTATGATAGCCGCGAATCTCTAAACCATTATGGCTTTCAACCTGCTCTTCGTAAGTACGGAAATAACCCAGAATATTCGGACGACCAAATTCATTATTAAAGGCAGCGCCACCGAGCGGTGCTTCCAGCATAATATCTAATGCTGAAACGATGCGATCGGGTTTGCCAAAATCTGTTTCCCAAGGCTGTTCAAATGAAGGGATACGTAAATTACTTACGCTAAAACCCACTAAGCCGGCTTTAGGTTTAGAGCCAATCCCCGTTGCGCCTTCATCACGAATCTCACCGCCAGAGCCAGTCGCAGCACCAGGATATGGGGAGATAGCCGTTGGATGGTTATGTGTTTCAACCTTCATTAAGATATCAATATCTTCATGATGGTAACCGTATTCACGATCATCAACACTCGGGAAGAAACGCCCTGCTTTTTCCCCCGCCATAACAGCAGCGTTGTCTTTGTAGGCAGATAAAACAAATTCCGGCATCTTTTCATGGGTATTACGAATCATTTTGAACAGCGATTTAGGCTGAGAGACACCATCAATGGTCCAATCTGCATTGAAGATTTTGTGGCGGCAATGCTCAGAGTTTGCCTGTGCAAACATCATCAGTTCAATATCGTTAGGATTGCGCCCCAATTTGATAAAGTTTTCCAGCAAATAATCAATTTCATCATCGGCAAGTGCCAAACCTAAATTTACATTCGCGGTTACAAGTGCACTGCGACCTTCAACTAAGATATCGACACTGCTCATTTTGCTTGGCGTGCCGTGTGCAAAAAGCTTCGCAGCATCGTCAAACGACGTGAATATCACTTCCATCATGCGATCGTGTAATAAACCGGAAAGCGCTTTATATTGTTCTGCTGACAATTCCGTTGTCGTTTCAATATAATAAGCGATACCACGCTCTAAACGCTTAACCTTCGTTAAACCACAATTAATAGCAATATCCGTGGATTTAGAAGACCATGGCGAAATAGTTCCCGGACGAGGCGTGACCAAAAGTAACGTTCCTACTGGTTCGTGCTCGACAATTTTAGGTCCGTAAGTTAATAGTTTTTGTAATACAACTCGCTCTTGGTCATTTAAAGGATCAGTTAAATCTGCTGCATGCATATATTCTGCATATATTTGCGCTACAGGTAGGTTTAAGGCTTCACAGTTTTTTAGTAACTGATTAACACGAAATGTCGATAAGGCAGGTGCCCCACGCAAAATTTCCATAGGTTATTTCTCTCGTTAGATAGATAAATGAACTTGGGTAACGTCAATTACACGGATAAATATTTAAACTATTCAAGTTTACTGTTTGTTAACAGACGGGCCTTTAAATAAGTGCTTATTTGATATAATTGGTATTAGTTCGCTATTATAAGCAAAAAGCATTTTTTATTAAACCGAAACACTCTATAGTCGAGAGTTAAATTACGTTTAAATTTGCTACCTTTATAAAACGTGATGAAAAAACGAACAATTCCTGGTGGAAATTATTATATGGACTCTGTTATACATTTTAAAAAATTCAAACTACAAATTGTAGCGCTTTTTCTTAGCGTTTTATCTTTATTGCTGAGCGGTTGTAATCCTTTTACACCTACGACCAGCTTAGAAAAAATTCAAAACCGCGGTGAGATAAGAATGGGCACCATTAACAGCTCATTAACCTTCAGCTATGACGGTACGAATTACAGCGGCTTTGACTACGAATTGGGCGATCAATTTTCAGCCTATCTCAATGTTAACTTACGGGTGAAAGAATACGATACACTCAAAGCATTATTTGATGCGCTCGACAGTAAGCAGATTGATTTTATTGGTTCCGGTTTAACCCTAACGCCCAAGCGCGCAGAAAAATACAGAAGTTCTCCTCCCTATTATTATGTCTCGCAAAAAGTGGTTTACCACAAAGGAACTTACCGGCCCCGCAATATAGCCGATATTAATGAGCCTGTCGGCGTACTTAAATACAGTAGCCACGAAGAAACATTAGAAGGTTTATTTGGTGAAAACCCCGATCTGGCAATCAATGCGTTCGAAAGCGAAGACCAAGAAAGTTTATTACGTAAAGTCGCAGATAAAGAGATTAAATTTGCCATTGTGAACAGCTCAACATTGGCGCAAAAACAACGCTATTACCCGGTACTCGCCGAAGCGTTCACTATCTCAGGGAAGGAGCCTGTAGCATGGCTTATCAAGCGCAATCAAGACGATAGCGTTTATTCCGCAATGATTGAGTTTATGGGTAGTAAATACCAGGATCAGACCATAGCCAAACTTGAAGAAAAATATTTTGGACATGTGGAACATTTTGATTATGTTGATACGCGCTTCTTTTTAAAAAAGATTGTCCGTACACTGCCTAAATATGAAAAGCTCTTTAAAGAGCATGCCACCGCAGAAGCAGATTGGCTGTTACTTGCTGCGGTCAGCTATCAAGAGTCACATTGGAATGCAAAGGCAAGATCCCCAACAGGCGTACGTGGCTTAATGATGTTAACCCTTAATACTGCTAACCATATCGGCGTGAAAAATAGACTCGATCCGGAGCAGAGCATCCAAGGCGGTGCCAACTATTTAACGCAGCTGATAAAACGCTTACCCGACAGCATTAGCGATGATGAAAAAGTTTGGTTTGCATTAGCCAGTTATAATCTAGGTTATGGACACGTTATGGATGCGCGGCGCATCACCACCATAAAAAAACAAAACCCCGATGCATGGTCCGATGTTAAAGATAACCTGCCCCTGCTGCACCAGAAAAAATGGTATAAAGAAACCCGTTATGGCTACGCAAGAGGCCGTGAAGCACAGCACTATGTCAATAATATCCGCCAATACAGAAAGACATTGACTTGGTTTGTCGCCAAAAGAGAAATACAACTTGCAGAGGAAAAAGCGCTGCAGGATGCCAAAGATAAAGCCTTGGCCCAAGAGGTAGCCTTGCAAGAAGCACAAGCATTAGCATTAGCATTAGCCGAAGAGAAAGCGCGACAAGCCCACTTGACCCCAGAAGAAGCACTGCAGCAAGCCATCGATATCGTATTAGCGAAAGTGCAAGCCTTACAAAAGGCAAAAAAACAAACTTTAGCGATGAAAAATGCATTACAACAGGCCAAAGAAAAAACCTTAACAGAAGAAACCGCATTGCAGCAGGCCCTCGAAAAAACATCAGCGGAAGAAACAGCCCTGCAACAAGCGAAAGATAAAACTTTAGCGATAGAGCACGCGCTACAACAGGTCAAAGAAAAAGCGCTAACTGAGGAAAAACGCTGGCAAGAGCGCAAAGAGAACGCCTTGGCCGAACAAGAATTACTACAGAAAGCAAAAGACAATGCATTTGCAGCACAGGAAGTCTCTCGGCAGGCGATAGATAAAGCGCTCGCTGAGCAGCAAAACTACCAAGAAGCCAAAGATAAGGCATTCACTGAGCAGAAAAATCATCAACAAGCCAAAGATGAAGCATTCAGTAAACAGCAAACATTACAAGAGGCTAACGACAAACCAGTACCACAAGAGAGTATAATTGGACCGTCTCAGGAGAAAGCTTAATAGATAATTATTAGAAGGGAAAACAGGAATCAGCGAGCGCTTAAGAAGCGCTTAGCTGCAATGTGCAAATCTGGTGGAACGACCTGCATTTATTTCATCCGTTTGTTAATACACAATTTCTGCGCATTTCTCCGCTATGCAAAGAGAAAGTTCAGTTACTCTTTCTTTTCAATACTCACCTGCAAATTTTTACAGTTGCCCGCAAAACACTTTTGCACATATAAACTGCCGACAATCGGGGCTTGGCCCGGCTCAGGTACCTCTTTGTAACGTACACTGTTTTTAGTTTCTTTTTCATATTCAAAGGCGATGGTTTTTTTAGGCATATTAAACTCTTTCTATTTTTATAAAGCTTGCTGAACAGGCAGGCTTAAACCAATGTTACTTCAAGATGCAAAATCAGCATCTTGAGATATCATGGGTTTATAGCAGCTTGTTGCTTTTTCAGCGCTATTTTCTCTTGCCGACGACGTTTAAAAAAATCACTGATTTTTGTTGCGCACCGCTCGCTAAGAACACCTGCGCTCACCTCTATTTGATGGTTTGATTTTTCACTGCGCACCAAATTATAAACCGAGCCTGCAGCGCCTGTCTTATAATCGCCGGCACCGTACACAAGACGCTTAACACGTGCATGGACCAAGGCCCCCGCACACATAGGACACGGTTCAAGCGTGACATACAAGGTGCAGTCAATTAAGCGATAATTTTGGATCTGTTTTCCCGCCTCGCGAATTGCCATAATCTCAGCATGGCCGCAGGCATCATGATTAGAGATGGACAGGTTCCAACCTTCACCGATAACCACCCCATCTTTAACTAAAATAGCACCCACTGGAATTTCATCTTGTAATTCTGCCCTATCCGCCAAGGACAAGGCATACTTCATCCATTTTTGATCTATCGCTTGCTGCGTATCGACTAACAGGTCACTCATCTGCTCTGCCACTATAGAACCAGTGAGTAATAAAATTGCGTGATCGGTCCGCCATAAACAAGATAGATCCAGCCAGCAACCGCAAGATAAGGTCCAAAAGGCATTGGCCGACTTTTTTTATCTTTCGATGCGAGAATCACAGCGATACCAATAATTGCTCCGGCAAAAGAGGAAATTATAATAATTAAGGGTAATGCCTGCCAACCAAACCATGCCCCCAATGCGGCGAGTAATTTAAAGTCGCCATAGCCCATTCCCTCTTTACCGGTTAATAACTTAAATCCCCAATAAATGGACCAGAGACTTAAATACCCCAAAGCGGCGCCTAAAACAGCATCGGTTAAACCAATAAAAGTGCCGTTAATATTGATTAACAAACCGAACCACAATAGCGGCAGCGTTATCTGATCGGGCAATAACATAGTATCGAAATCGATAAAGGTCAGGCTAATTAGCGCCCAGGTAAAGAGTAAAGCAAACAGTAACGGCCAGCCGAATGGGATCACATAAGCAACCGCAAGGGAGAGCACAGCCGTTAATAGTTCAATACTTGGATAGCGCTTACTAATCTTGCAGGCGCAATGTTTGCAGCGGCCTTTTTGAAATAACCAACTTAACAGGGGGATATTCTCAGCTGAACCAATTAAATGGTTGCACTGTGGACAACGCGAGCGGGGCACAACTAAATTAAAGGTCTCTTGTTCAGTTTTTAGGTTCGCTTCAGGAAAACATTCGGCACATTCATTTTTCCATTCTCTTTCCATCATCACCGGCAAACGATAAATCACCACATTTAAAAATGAACCAATTAACAACCCCAAAACGGTCACAAAGCTATAAAGCAGGGCAGGAACCTGCTCCAATAACATAATTAATTCATTCATAAATATTCCTAAACTCTAAAAAAAACTTAACGAGGCTCAAGTAACTGAAAACAGGGGATTGGCAAATCGAGCTATTACGCTTCAACTGGCGGGCAAATTTCATCATCAGAAAAAAAGTAAGCAATTTCACGCGCTGCAGACATTGGACTATCTGAGCCATGCACTGCATTATATCGTTTTGACTCCGCAAAGTCAGATCGAATTGTCCCGGCGTCGGCAAGTGTTGGATCAGTGTTACCTATTAGCTTCCGATAATAGCTAATCGCATTTTCAGCTTGTAAAACTTGTATCATAATGGGGCCGGAGGTCATAAAATCGATTAAATCGTCAAAAAAATCTTTTTCTTGATGCTCAATGTAAAATCCTGCGGCTTGCTCTTTGGTTAAGCGCACCATTTTAACTGCGACAGGTATTAAACCCGCCTGTTCAAAACGGGTTAAAATAATACCAGTCATTTTTTTACGAACGGCGTCAGGTTTGATAATTGAAAGTGTTCTTTCTAATGGCATAATGCAAGACTTAAAAATAATGGATTGGACATGCAATATAACCAGATCTCCTTACACCATCAATAAGAATATACGCAGATGAAACCTCATATCACATTTCCAAAGATAAGATTACGGGTTCGCCCTTACTTAGCGCTTTTTATATTACTGCCCGTCATTTTTATTGTCGCTCTGCGCTTTTTTCCTGAGCCTGCAAAAAACTTAACCGTTTTTGATAACAATCAGCAACTGTATTTACAGCGCTGCCCAAATTTATCACCCGTCACATATTTAGCGAAGGAGAAAACCACGGGCCTTCCCTCCCCTTTTACTCTCTTAAATTGGAATATCTATAAACAACGTAAGCCGCAATGGCAGGAAAAATTACAAGAGTGGGCGAAAGATGCGGATTTACTGACCTTACAGGAAGTGAAATATTCCCCCGAGTTAACTTACTTTAGCGAAACGAATAACTTTTATTATCTGCAAAATTACGCATTTAAATATCGGGATTATATTTACGGCGTCAATACGCTCAGCAAACAGCCGGCACTCGCGGTTTGCGGCACGCGTGACAGCGAACCTTGGATCCGTGTACCTAAAACAGCCCTGGCAAGCAGCTATGCGCTTGCTAATAGCACCGACTTGTTACTGCTTATTAATCTGCACGGGATAAATTTCACCTTTACCGCCGAACCGCTGAGCAAGCAGCTGCAGCCCTATCTGGAATTGATAAAAACACATAGCGGGCCAATCATCTTTAGTGGCGATTTTAACAGTTGGAGCGGGCAGCGATTAGCCGCGATCGAAGCGCCACTGCTTAAATCTGGTTTCAATGAGGTTTTATTTGCCAAAGATCAACGCATGACCATTTTTAACAGGCCGCTGGATCATATCTATTTTCGCGGTTTAAAAGTGATAAAAGCAGAAAGTATCGCCACAACAGCCTCTGATCATACTCCGCAGCGCGTGACCTTTGCGCTAAATAAAGTAACAAAAAAAGAAAATAATTAGACTCGATCATGTTGCTAGTTTTTTTGGGGAGGATATGAAATTGGGATTGGGATCTAATTAGAAATTGGAGCGCTACAAGAGATTAAAAAACAGCTCATGACCCCAGCTCTTAATTGGCAAGGTTGTGCACTAGAAACGGAATTAATAGCGTATTTTTTATTAAGAGGGTAATAATTTGGAGCGCTACAAGAGATTAAAAAACAGCTCATGACCCCAGCTCTTAATCGGCAAGGTTGTGCACTAGAAACGGAATTAATAGCGTATTTTTTATTAAGAGGGTAATAATTTGGAGCGGTACAAGAGATTAAAAAACAGCTCATGACCCCAGCTCTTAATTGGCAAGGTTGTGCACTAGCAACTAGATTAATAGCGTATTTTTTTATTAAGAGGGTAATAATTTGGAGCGGTACAAGAGATTAAAAACAGCTCTTGACCCCACTCTTAATCGGCAAAGTTGTGCTCTAGCAACTAGATTAATAGCGTATTTTTTTATTAAGAGGGTAATAATTTGGAGCGGTACAAGAGATTAAAAACAGCTCTTGACCCCAGCTCTTAATCGGCAAAGTTGTGCTCTAGCAACTAGATTAATAGCGTATTTTTTTATTAAGAGGGTAATAATTTGGAGCGGTACAAGAGATTCGAACTCTTGACCCCAACCTTGGCAAGGTTGTGCTCTACCACTGAGCTAGTACCGCATCACATTTTTTTTGGACTTAGTATGTACGAGTAAACTCATAACTCCAGTCAATTCTTGTCAAGGTTGAACTCGACGAACCGAACTAGTACCGCATCACATCTTTAGTTT
>NZ_JBLIEK010000081.1:0-16958 GCF_047632995.1 Psychromonas sp. | reverse complement strand
AGGTTTTGATTTAGAATGCTAGATCATCAACCTTCTGCCTAGAATCTCATCATTTATCGACTTGCTCTTGAAGTAGCTTGGGTGTACATCCAGTTACTGCCTCTTTATCGTCACTAAAGAGGCAACTTTTGCCACCTATCTGATATCCCCCCTTACTTAGCCTAAATCATTCCTTATCCATCAATAACTTTTTATACCAGCGTGCCTTATTGATGTCATTTTGTTGTGTGTTCTCTCTTTTTGTTGCGGATCTCTTGAAAAGATAACCCTTTATCTGTTTTTTGGCACAAGGGTTGCATTGTTTCTTTTAGAGGAGAAATTTATGGCGATTAACTTTGAAAATGCATTAGGAATTCATCAGCACACATTGGGCATTCGTGCTCGCCGCACTGAAATTTTAGCGGGTAATATTGCTAATGCTGACACACCAAATTACAAAGCACGAGATATTGACTTTAAAGATGCATTGCAAAATGCTAATTCTCGTTCTGGGGTTTCCTTAAGTCGTACAAACGAAAGCCATAAATCTGCTCAATCATTTTCTATGGCCCAGACTGGTGAATTGTTCCGTATGGGAAAACAGCCTGATACAGGTGATGGCAATACGGTTGATTTAGAAGTTGAACGTAATTTGTTTATGAAAAATAGTATGGAATATCAAGCAAGTTTAGATTTTCTGAACAGTAAAATTTCAACTTTGCGCAAGGCCATTAAAGGTCAATAATCAGCCGCTAGGAGAATCAAAATGAGTTTGTTAAGAGTATTAGATATATCTGCAACGGGTATGAGCGCTCAGTCTATTCGGTTGAATACAACGGCTAGTAACCTGGCAAATGCGAATAGTGTCAGTAGTAGCGAAGATCAAACCTATCGTGCCCGCCAGCCTGTTTTTGCTGCGGAGTTAAACCGTGCGAAAGGTGGCTTAAGCAGCGATGTGGGGGTAAAAGTACAAGGTATTGTTGAAAGTGATGCGCCTTTAAATAAAGAGTATGCGCCAAATCATCCCAAATCAGATGCAGATGGTTTTATATATCATTCAAACGTTAATGTGATGGAAGAGATGGCAAATATGATCAGTGCTTCGCGTTCTTACCAAACCAATGTGCAGATTGCAGATGCCGCCAAACAGATGCTAAGTCGTACATTGCAAATGGGCAAAGGTTAAGGGGTAATATATGACGACAATTAGTAATAACAGTTCATTGAATTTAACGACTCCCTTAACCGCGGAGCAGGTTGCCGCCAATAAAGAGATCGATGGCAAGCAGCAATTAAATCAGGAAGATTTCTTTTCCCTCTTATCACAACAACTTGCTTATCAAGATCCGTTTAAGCCCGTTGATAACTCAGAAATGATTGCACAGATGGCCTCGTTTACCACCGCGGAAGGTATTTCCACAATGGGCTCTGAGTTTGCTGGTATGAAAGAGGTATTAACCTCAAGTCAAGCCTTAGAAGCCTCATCTCTGGTGGGTAAAAAGGTACTTATCCCAAGTAATCAAGCTTATCTGCCGGAAACGGGGAATGTATCGGGTTCGATAAACTCTAAAACGGGGGCTTATAGTGTGATGGTTAATGTTGAAGATGCCAGTGGTGCTGTCGTTCGTACTATAAGTATGGGTGATATTGGCGCGGGTAATAAACGCTTTGCATGGGATGGATTAGATTCGCAAGGTAACCGAGCCAAAGCCGGGCAATATACATTAAAAGCAACCGGTCTTGTTAATGGTCAAGGTGAAGAGTTAACTACAGCCTCCTATGCGCATGTTGAAAGCGTCAGTTTAGGTGGCGGACAAGCCGGGGTTAATCTAAATCTACAGGGTTTAGGTGGAATTAAACTTACAGATGCAATTGAAGTTGCAGAAAATATATAAAAGGAAAATATTATGTCTTTTAATGTTGCGTTAAGCGGAATATCGGCCGCTCAAACTGATTTGGATACGACTGCCAATAATATTGCCAATGTAAATACCGTTGGCTTTAAAGAATCACGTGCGGAGTTCAGTAGTGTTTATGCAAATTCACTGTTTTCTAACAGTAAAACAAAAACGGGTGATGGTGTTTCTGTTGCTGCTGTTGCCCAGCAGTTTCATCAAGGCAGTTTAAAATTCACGCAGAACCCATTGGATTTGGCGATTACCGGCAGCGGTTTCTTTGCCACATCCGGTGACGTTGGCGAACGCGATTTAAGTTACACTCGTGGAGGTGAATTTAAACTTAATAATGAAAATTATATTGTTGATAATAGCGGCAACTATCTGCAAGCGTTCCCAGTTAATGAAGATGGAAGTTCATCCTCTGTGAGTTTAAGTACAACTAAGCCTATTCAAATTCCAGAAACAGCGGGGACACCAGTACCAACGAATGAAGTTGGCATTACTTTAAATTTACCTGCCGGTGATGCTGCGCTTGATCCTGCTAATTTTGATCCAGAAGATCCAGATACTTATAATAATGCAACATCGGTCACTATCTATGACTCATTAGGCGAGTCACATATTGCAAGCACCTATTATATTAAGCCTGAAAATGCATCTTATACAGATATTAACCAGTGGGTAACATTTGTTACTGTTGATGATAAACCTGTTGATCCTGTAACGACCGGTACCTATGATGTTGATATCGATACTGTTAGTGGTGATGGCATTCCAGATGGTGTTCCTGATGGTACACCTAAAAATGCTGAGTATATTGATGCGGATGGTGTTACACATAGTGGTGTTGTATTGACTTTTAATAATACAGGCGCTTACATAACAGATCCTCCATCATTCGCTTTTGAGTCTCTTGGTGATGCTGGTGCGTTAGATGCTGGCGCTGATGGAACTCAGGCTTTTGCCCTAAATTTTAAAGCGCCGACCCAGTTTGCGTCTTCATTTGAAGTGACCGCGTTAGAGCAAAACGGGTTAACCGTAGGGCGATTAACCGGTGTTGAAATTGGCAATGACGGATTAGTAAAAGCCACCTACAGCAATGGTACTTCGCAGCCCCTTTCTCGCGTTGCCATTGTCCGTTTCCGTAATGAGCAAGGTCTTTCGCAAAACGGATCGAGTTGGACCGCGTCACAAAATTCAGGGGATCCGCTGGCTGGGGAAGCAGCTTCTGGTTCATTCGGTGCGATTAATTCTGCCGCACTTGAACAGTCAAACGTCAATTTAACGACAGAGTTGGTCGATTTAATCACCGCACAGCGTAACTTCCAAGCCAATTCACGCGCATTAGAAATTAATAACACCTTGCAGCAGACGATATTGCAGATTAGATAACTGCTCTATCACTCCCCGCACGGCCCAACAAACGCACCTTTTCAGGTGCGTTTTGCTTATCTCTTACTATTAAATTTTCTTGGCATAAGTTTTGCATTTCTATTAGCTATAGAACTAAATTGTCATCGTGATTTTAAATCGCTTAAGGAATAAAAATGGATCGCTTTCTTTATATCTCAATGTCCGGTGCCAAAGAGAGTATGAATGCTTTGGCAATTCATGGTAATAACCTTGCAAATGCAGGAAAAACCGGCTTTAAAGCCAGTTTTGAACAGGCACGTAGCATGCAGGTTTACGGCGAAGGTTTACCGACCCGTGTCTTCTCTTTAGCAGAAGAGCCCGGGCAAAATTTTGAAAGCGGCATATTACAAACGACAGGTAGAGATTTAGATGTGGCCATTGAAGGCGATGGTTGGTTGGTGGTTGAGTCTCAATTAGGTGGTCAAGCTATGACGCGCGCCGGCGGATTAAATGTTAATCAGCAAGGTTACCTGGTGGATACGAAAGGCAATCAGCTCGTAGATAAAAAAGGCAATCCCGTTTATATCCCATTACCTGTTGAAAAATTCAGCATCCGCAAAGATGGCGTGGTGGAAATTCGTCCCGAAGGCGCTCCCGCTGATGCAATGGAAGAGATTGCACAATTAAAACTTGTTAATCCCAGTGTTAAAGATTTGATGCGCGGTCAAGATGGATTATTTAGACGTATAGACGGGGTTGAGCCTGCGTTTGATGAGCAAGTTTCACTGCAAAGTGGCACGCTTGAAGCGTCTAATGTGAATTTAAGCAGTGAGTTGACCGGTATGATTAACTTGCAGCGGCAATTTGAAATGCAAATTAAAATGATGAAAAAAGCAGAAGAGATAGATAAAAGTTCAGAATCTCTATTGCGTGTTGTTTAACTTAGCCTGATGCTTTTTGTAAGCAACGGTATTTGATAAATTAAGGAGTAAGATTATGCATCCCGCTTTATGGATAAGTAAAACCGGGTTAGATGCCCAACAAACAAATGTGGCGACTATCTCTAATAACCTGGCCAATGCCAGCACCATAGGTTTCAAAAAAAGTCGTGCGGTATTTGAAGATCTACTTTATCAGAATATCAATCAGCCGGGTGCAAATGCCACGCAAAATACTAAGTTACCTTCGGGTTTGATGATTGGCTCCGGTGCAAAAGTGGTCGCTGTACAGAAGAATTTTGAGCAAGGTAATGCGCTGACGACTAATAACTCATTAGATATTATGATTGATGGAGACGGTTTCTTTGAAATAGAGATGCCCGATGGCAGTTCAGGCTATACGCGTAACGGCCAGTTTCAGTTAAATGAAGAGGGTATGATGGTAACCCCTGGATCGGGTTATCCGTTATTACCACAAGTACAAATCCCCAATAACGCGCAGTCAATAACTGTTGGCTCCGAAGGGGAGGTCTCTGTACGTATCGCCGGACAAGCAGCAAATCAAGTGGTGGGGCAGTTAAGCGTAAATGATTTTGTAAATCCTTCCGGGCTTGAGCCAATAGGTGAGAATTTATATACAGAAACAGGTGCAAGTGGCGCGCCACTGCAAGGTGTACCGGGTGGTGATGGCATGGGCTTTTTACGTCAAGGCATGCTGGAAACCTCAAATGTTAATGTAACAGAAGAGTTAGTAAACTTAATTGAAAGCCAACGTGTTTATGAAATGAACTCAAAGGTGATTTCAGCCGTTGATGAAATGCTCTCTTATGTTAGTCAGCAACTATAATAGGGATAGGTTATGTTTAAACTAACACTCTTGATTAGCCTTAGTTTATTAGCCGGTTGTACGTCGCTGCCTAATGAAAATGTCAAAGATGATCCTGAATTTATCCCGGTAGAGCCGCCAGCACTGGATTACGATATCGCCTCGACGGGATCCATGTACCAAGATAGCTACGCCAATAATCTTTATTCAGATATTAAAGCGCATCGTATCGGTGACATAATTACTGTCTATTTGAATGAATCAACCAGTGCTAAGAAACAATCGGGCTCCAGTCAAGCAAAGTCAAACAGTTATGACTTAGGTGTTGATCCTATGGTGGTACCGGGAAATGGAACACCCTTTTCACTTTCAGGTCTTGGCATCGGTGCAAGTCAGCAAAGCTCGTTTGAGGGTGATGCGGATGCAGACCAAAGCAATAGTTTAAAAGGCAGTATCACTGTTAATGTCACGCGTGTATTAAATAATGGCAATTTAGAGATTCGCGGTGAAAAATGGTTAATGCTTAATAATGGCGAAGAGTTTGTACGCATAAAAGGGGTGATCCGTTCAGAAGATGTGAGATCAGACAACTCCATCTCATCAATGAGAGTTGCCAATGCGCGTATTCAGTATGGCGGAACAGGTGATTTGGCCAATACACAAAGACAAGGTTGGTTAACCGCATTTTTTAATGGCCCCTATTGGCCACTGTAAGTTAAAAAAGCAGGTTAAAACAAGGAATTTAATATGAAATCAATTATCAAATCATTACTACCCATACTGCTGCTTACTTTTTTCAGCAGCAGTTATGCGGCGCGAATTAAAGATATTGCCAGTGTGCAGGGGGTACGCAGTAACCAATTGGTTGGTTATGGTTTGGTCGTAGGTTTGCCTGGAACGGGTGAAAAAAGCAGCAAGTTTACCGAGCAAGCGTTTGCGACTATGCTGCGTAATTTTGGTATCAATATTCCCGAGGGTGAGAAATTAAAAATAAAAAATGTCGCGCCTGTTGCGATAACTGCTGAATTAAAACCCTTTACTAAACGTGGTCAGAAAATTGACATTACCGTGGCGGCAATTGGTGAAGCGAAAAGTTTGCGCGGTGGTCAGCTGCTACAAACCTTCCTAAAAGGGGTCGATGGCAACGTCTATGCACTTGCACAGGGAAGCTTAGTGGTTGGCGGTTTAGGTGCAGAAGGTGCTGACGGCTCTAAGGTTGTGATCAATACCCCCACTGTTGGACGTATTTCTAATGGCGCTATTGTTGAACGTGAGGTTAAATCTCCTTTCGCCCAGGGTGATAGTATTACCTTTAATCTCCATCGTTCTGATTTCACAACTGCCAAAAGAATGGCAGATATAATTAACAATTTAGTTGGCCCGGATACGGCAACATTAGTAGATGCAACATCAGTCAAAGTGCTTGCACCGCGTAATGTCTCACAACGCGTCTCTTATTTATCAACACTGGAAAATTTAGAATTTGAGCCGGCACGCGGCAGTGCAAAAATCATTGTCAATTCACGCACCGGCACTATTGTGATTGGGCAAGATGTGAAATTACTGCCAACCGCTATCACCCATGGTGGTGTCACTGTGACGATTAGCGAAAATAAAGAGGTTTCACAACCCAATGCGTTTGCTGGTGGAAAAACAGAAGTGGTGGATAACAGCACCATAAATATGACCCAAGAAAATAGCCGAATGTTTAAATTTGAGACGGGTGTTAGTCTTAATGAGTTAGTGCGTGCGGTCAATGAGGTGGGTTTAGCGCCCGGTGATTTAATGGCAATTTTAGAAGCGCTTAAACAGGCTGGTGCACTGCAGGGTGAGTTAATCATTATCTAATGTAACTATCAGTAGCTTGTTATTTTGTCCAATTTCTTCGTTAAAAGTGCTCATTTATGCTTATAAACTGCGCGCTTTTGCCTCTAACTTGAACAAAATCCCTACGTCCTGATAGTGACTAACGGATTATATAGGTATCGAAAAAGGGAAAGTAGTTTATCTACTTTCCCTTTTTAGTTTCTGCTGTTAATGCTACAGGGTCATAGCGGCAAGCCAGCCAAAGACAATTAAGGGTAAATTGTAGTGAATAAATGTCGGCACAACGGTATCCCAGATATGGTCGTGCTTGTCATCTGCATTTAACCCCGATGTGGGTCCTAACGTCGAGTCAGATGCGGGTGAGCCTGCATCACCCAATGCGGCCGCCGTACCCACTAGGGCAATAGTTGCCATGGGTGAAAAGCCAAATGCGACAGCAAGGGGCACGTAAATAGTGGCAATAATTGGGATAGTAGAAAATGAAGAGCCGATTCCCATAGTGACAAGCAGACCGACAATAAGCATTAATAACGCGGCTAATGGTTTATTGTGACCAACATTTGAAGAAAGCATTTCAACTAATGTTTCAACTCCGCCAGTGGTTTTCATCACGGCTGCAAAACCAGCCGCTGCAATCATAATAAAACCTATCATCGCCATCATATGCACGCCTTTAGTGAATACATCCTGCGTTTCTTTCCATGCGATAACGCCGCCGACAGTAAATACCACAAAACCTGCTAATGCACCTATGATCATAGATCCGCATAAAAGCTGGGTAGCCAGCGTTGCGATAATCGCCACGACTGCAACCGCTATATGGCGTTTATCTAATTCTTTGTGTGCCGCTTGCTTCCGAACGGGCTCTGTTTGCGGGTAAATTCGCGGTTTACGATAACTGATAAAGGTCGCAATCAGCAGTCCAACAACCATCCCCAGCGCAGGTAAAATCATTGCTGTTGGCACTTGGCTTGCCGTTACGTCGAGGCCATTATCATGTAAGTTTTTTAATAAAATATTATGTAAAAAGATACCGCCAAAACCAATAGGTAAGACCATATAGGGGGTAATTAGGCCGAAGGTTAATACACATGCAACCAAACGTCGGTCTAAACGTAATTTTTCAAAAACAGTCAATAAAGGGGGAATTAAAATGGGGATAAAAGCGATATGTACCGGAATGATATTTTGCGAGGAGACCGCCATTAATAAGATCATCGCAAGCACTGAATATTTAATAACATTCGTTAGATGATCCGGATGTCTGCCGTGAATTTTTTTAATAACAGTTTGCGCTAACAAATCGGTAATACCCGATTTAGAAATAGCCACCGCAAATGCGCCTAGCATTGCATAACTTAACGCGATAGTCGCACCTCCTCCGAGTCCGCCTTCAAAAGCGCTGACCGTATCGGCTATTGACATACCGGCACTTAAACCGCCAATTAATGCACTGAGCGTTAATGCCACCACCACATTAATGCGCAATAAAGAGAGAGCCAGCATTATGCAGACCGAGAGTATAACGGGGTTAATCATAGATCGTCCTTTCTGTGAAAAAAAAGAGGCATTCTACGTGACTCGCCATTTTTATAAAGGCAATTAACTAATATATTAATTGTCGTCTGTGACAATAATGGCACTATTTTTGCTTTATTTGTTTAGAGAGTTGTAATGGATAATAAACGAGGCTTAAAATGGCTAATCAGGCAGTGACACAAGCAAGTAATTACTTTGATTTACAAGGACTAGACGATTTGCGTCAAAAAGCCCAAAGTAATAGTAAAGACTCGCTTCGTGAGGTGGCAAACCAATTTGAATCTATGTTTGCCACTATGCTGATTAAATCTATGCGTCAGGCAAACGAAGCATTTGAAACTGATAGCCCGTTTAATAACAAACAAACAAAATTCTATACTGATATGCAAGATAAACAGCTCGCACTTGATATCAGTCGTCATGGTTCGTTAGGTTTGGCTGATGCCTTAGTCAGACAGCTTGATCCAGCCTCGATTGCCGCGCCTAAATCAGTGCTGCTCGAACAGTTAACTATGGCAAATAATAAACAGCAGCCGATGATCGACTTAGAAAAATCCTTGCCTGCAATTGAGTTAAATAAACCGGATCAGACTACGGCCAGAAGTCAGTTTTCCGCAACAAGTCAGTCTGTAGTGCAAAACAAGCAGCCGGAATTCACAGATAAAAAATCATTTATTGACGCATTACTGCCGTATGCCAAAAAAGCGGCACAGCTTTTAGGGGTTTCGCCAGCAGTTTTAGTCGCACAATCCGCACTGGAAACGGGTTGGGGCAAAAAAATAATTAACAGTGCAGATAATCAAAGCAGTTTTAACCTTTTTAATATCAAAGCGAATAAAGGTTGGCAGGGAGATAAAGTCGCAAAAGATAGTCTAGAAGTTGAACAGGGTGTGGCTGTTAAGCGTCGCTCTAATTTCAGAGCCTATGACAGTCTGGCGCAGAGTTTTGACGATTATGGTGACTTTATTGCAACCAATAAACGTTATCAGGGCGCGCTTCAGCAAGGAACCGATGCTGACCGTTATATTGAAGAGCTACAGCAGGCAGGTTACGCAACCGATCCGCAATACGCAGATAAAATTAAAGCAATTATGAAAAATGAAGAGTTTCAAGCCGTTTTAGCTGAGGGGAATTTCAATGGCTGATCTATTACAAATTGGTTTATCGGGAATATATTCATCACAGGCAAGTCTGGCGACAACCGGGCACAATATTGCCAACGTTAATACTGCAGGTTACTCACGCCAAACCGTACAAGTTTCAACGGCTGGCTCGGAACGATACGGTAGTTACTTTATAGGCCAGGGCTCGATGGTAAGTGGAATTGAGCGTGCGTACGATAAATTTGCCTTCACTGAAAATATTATGAATACCTCACAATATGGTTACTCTAAAGAGGTTTATGCACAAAGTAGCCAGTTAGATATGTTATTTTCAAATGAAAGCACCTCAGTGACTCAGCCCGTTTTATCCGTATTTGAGACACTTAATGGTGTTGCCGATCACCCCAATATGCTCGAGTCGCGCACGGTATTTCTTGAGTCCTCAGCAAATATGATTAATCAATATAATCGTCTTTACGACAATCTTGAAATTCAATATACAGGTCTCAATAACGATATTACTAATACAGCATCTATCATTACTACGCTTGCTGGTAATTTAGCCAATATTAATCAACAAATTTCTGCCGTTGTAGGCAGTGGTGGGCAAAGCAATTCCAATGATCTCTTGGATAGGCGTGATCAGGCGATCACTGAACTCAGTGAACTAGTCAATGTTTCCGTTGTGCCCACTGATAACGGTATGGTTAATATCTATATGGGTAGTGGTCAATCATTGGTGATGGGTAATGAGTCAGTGAATGTTGTTGCAGTTAATGGCGACCCAGATCCTTCGCGCAAAGAGATGGCGCTTAACGTTAATGGTAATTTGGTGAAAATGGATGGCAGCCGATTAGGCGGTAAAGTCGCTGCTATGTTTGATACTCGGGATAATGATTTGGATCGTGCTTTTAATCAACTCGGTCAAAATATTATCGGTTTAACCCATGCTATTAACGAGCAGCAAAAAGAGGGGCAGACGCTGGATGGGCAGATTGGTGATAATCTGTTTAATGATATTAATGCTGATGCAAGTATGAAAAGGCGTGTATTGGCACATAATGATGGTTTGGGCAGTGCGCAATTGAGTCTACGAGTCGATGACCTTAGCCAATTGACGCCAGATGATTATGAATTAGTGGTTAATGATTATGATACAACGACTCCCCCCGGCACGATTGAATTCACAGTGACGAATAAAACAACAGGTAAGGCAGAACTGTTAGGACCTATTAATCTGGCTGATACAGAGCGTATTGCAATCCCTAATTCGGGGTTAAGTTTGGGGATCGATGCGATTACAGCTGCTGATCCGTTACAAGCGGGAAAAACATTTACACTGCAGCCAACACGCTTAGCTGCACAAGAGGCAAGTTTACTGCATAAAGATCCGGCCAAAGTTGCCGCCGCTGACGCTGAAATTAAAACAGTTGCTGCAGATACTAATACAGGGGATGCAGTTCTGCGTACTAGCGCAATTAATAATCCGCTTGATAAGTTATATATGGATGCAGATAATCCACTAGAGATAGTTATTACAGGTAATACACCGGGTGGTGATATCACTTTTGATATTGTTGATAAAAATGGTAATCCGGTTACTCTGCCAGCTTCATCAGCTCCCCCCGCGCCACCAGATTCAGCTAATAACTATACACCGGCAAAGGTATCTGGGGATACGCTGAGCGGTTTAACTGTGACCCCTAATCTGTTAACGGGAAAGGTAACCTTTGATTTAGCGGGTATTGAAGTTGAGATGTATGCGGGATCTCCGGATGTCGGCGATAAATTCACCCTGAATTTTAATGAAACGGGTGTCGGTGATAACCGTAATATCATGGAAATAGCTGGCTTACAGAGTCAGAAAATAATGAATAATAATAAAGCAACATTCCAAGATGTATACAGTGGTATGTTATCTGAAATAGGTGCAAAAACCGGCAATGCTGATGTGTCCATGCAGTCAACCTATATATTAAAAAACCAATCTACTGAGCGGATTCAAAGTACCAGTGGTGTCAATATGGATGAAGAGGCTGCCAACTTGCTGCAATACCAGCAATACTACAGCGCCGCAGCGCGAGTGATTACAGTTGCCGGCGAGCTCTTTGATACTATTTTACAAGCTTCCCGATAACGTTTTTTTGTTATGAGCTAACAATGTTTAATCCTATTGTCAGCTCATTTTTTATCGCTTGCTTTAAAAAAACAGTAACTCAACTTCAGTTGGAACGTTTATTGCATCGCATTAAATTAAATATGTTTGATTGAGCGAACAAGTTCATTAAAGAATAAGAGAGGCAATTATGCGCATTTCCACGCAGATGTTTTATCAACGCAGTACAGAAAACGTGATGTCACAGCAAACTAAACTGAGTCAGCAAAATCAGTATATGTCAGCGGCTAAACGTGTCCTTACTGGGTCTGATGATCCCGTTGCCATTTCGACTATTCAGCGTTTAAAGCAAGATATCTCCTTGGGTGAGCAATTAATTAAAAATGGTGAAATGGCTGAAACTGCAAATTCATTAGAAGAGACGGCACTGGCACAAACGACCAATATATTACAGCGTGTGCGCGAGTTAATGGTTTCTGCAGGTAATGGCACTTATAACGATCAGAATCGCGAGGCGGTTGCTAAACAGTTAGGGGGGTTACGTGAAGAGTTAATGGGGGTTGCCAATACCAAAGATGGCAATAGCCAATATATCTTTGCCGGTTATCAAGTTGATACTCAGCCCTTTCAAGAGAATGAATTTGGTGCGATTGATTATCATGGCGATGGCGGGGAGCGAGATTATAAAGTGGGCTCGAGTGTACTTGTCCAAGGCAATAATTCCGGCTCTTCAGTTTTTACCGATATCAAAGAGGGCAATGGTACCTTTGTTGCAGAAGCTAATCTGAATAATGGTGGTTCAGGTGTTATTGATGCGGCCTCTGTTATTGATAGTGATGCTGCAACTGTTTTTTCAGATCAAGATTATACCATCTCAATGAGTGAATCGGTCCCTGCAGGAGATTCTGAATATTCGGTTTATGGTTTAAAAGAGGTGGCCGTTACCGGTAGCGCAAATGTAAAAATTTCAAAAATAGACTTAACCGATCCTAATATTGGTAATGTTAATCCTGCCGGCACATACCCGGCTGCCAGTAGTGATGTTAATGTAGAATTTTTTGCCACAGGAACTCCCGGGGAATTTGAAGTTCAAATCAATGGCCAATCATCATTACCTGCGATTTATGATACAGCTAATACACAATCACAAGAGGTAACGATTGATGGTATTTCAGTTGAGGTGGACGGTTTACCTAACGCGGGTGATCAATATGGTTTAACAAAATATGTTTCCCCTACATTATATACAGAAGGGCAGTCCATTGAATTTAATGGTATTAAAACAGCCTTAAAAGGCAATGTTGCCGAATTTGACAGTTTTACTCTAGCTCAAAGTGGCAGTAAGGATATTTTTTCTACCATCCAGGATAGTATTGATGCCTTAAGAATACCGGGTGAGGATGGGGCTGCTAAAGCGCAACGAGAAATGCGTTTAGATATGGGCCGTCAGCAAGTTGACAATGCGATGAGTAATGTGACGGGAATTCGTACTTCTGTGGGAACGCGATTACAAACAGTCGCAAATCAGAAAGAATCTAATTTAGATTTTAATCTAGCCAGTAAAAAAACATTATCAAATTTAGAAGATCTGGATATGGCGGCCGCTATTAGTGAGTTTTCCATGCAAAGCAGCATATTAGAGATCACCCAGAAAACATTTGTGCAGATGCAGAATATGAGTCTGTTTAAACTAATATAAAAATAATCAGACAAGAAAAAAGAGGCAATTTATTGCCTCTTTTTTTTCGTCATTTTTTCTTCAGATGAAGATCTAAATACCTTTTTAGTTCTTAATTTTTTTATTTAAAACCCATAACGTACTGTTTTAAAGGTGAAATTGTTCATGCTTTAAAAGTTGGCATGTAAATCGCATTATAAAAAGGGAGAGTAAAAATTGACGGCAAATTAAACAATAATTGCCGATTTCCCCGACTAAGGGACAAAAGGAACAAAGGAGCAAATTATGCCGCAAATGATAAATACCAATATAATGTCGCTAAATGCACAGCGTCAATTAAATAAAAGTCAGCTTACACAAAATGAAGCGATGGAACGTCTCTCTTCGGGTTTGCGTATTAACAGCGCAAAAGATGATGCTGCAGGTCTTGCCATCTCAACTGGGATGCAGTCACAAATCCGCGGTATCAACCAAGCGGTGCGTAACTCCAATGATGGTATCTCGATGACGCAAACGGCAGAGGGGTCAATGGATGAAATGACCAATATTCTGCAACGTATGCGTGAACTGTCTGTGCAAGCAGCCAATGATACCAATTCATCTGATAACAAAGCCTCCATCCAGACAGAGGTGGACCAACTTTACAGTGAGCTAGAGCGTATCTCTGATACCACGCAGTTCAATGGAACCAACTTATTAGACGGTTCAAATGCCTCAACGACACTGCAAATTGGCGCGAATTCAGGTGAAAGCTTAACCTTTTCCATTGAGAGTGTAACAGCGGCCTCTTTAGGTTTAGACGGCGGCGTAAATAAAGGCGATCTTAACGGTGGGCGGGTTTCTACTGCTGCTGTTACTGCCGGTGATATCGCTATAAATGGTGTTGATATATCGGCTGTAGCAGCAAGTGGTGGTGCCGTTGAAATGGCGAAAGCAATTAATCTGGAGACAGCCTCAACTGGGGTGGTTGCCGATGCCTATAATGTGGTTGAAGGGCATACAGGCACAGGTATTACTAATGGCCTTGAATTGACGGTGGGTGATGGCACTGCAGTAACACTCGGTGCAACCTCCTCCATGGCAAATTTAGCGGAAACCATCAATCGTGATGTAGCTGGGTTAACTGCAACGGTTGGCGATGATGGCGCGTTAATCTTAAATAATGATACCGGTGAGGCAATTACCGTAAGTGGAGTATCGGCCGGCTCTGGTTTAGAAGGAGATACTGCGGATCCAGTTACTTATCAGGGTTACCTAGGATTAACCAGTCAAGATGATAGCCCGATCAGTGTTAATAAAGGTTCGGCTGCTACAGCTGCTGCCGTTGATACGCAATTATTAGGTTTTATGGTGACCAATGGTTCAGCCGTAACTGGTGGCACTGCTGCCACAACAGCGATAGACGACGCGGATGCGATTACTATTAACGGTGTACCTTTTAAAACAACAGAAACAACATCAGCAAATAAAATAATTGAGATTAATAAGTTAACCGATCAAACTGGTGTTACGGCAAGTCCAAACACAGGAGCTGATGGTATTATCTTCACCAATGCTGATGGTGGTGATATTGTGATTGCCAGTGGCGCAGCAACAGAGAGTGATAAAACTGACGCACTTGCAAAACTGGGTGTAAATGATGTCGGTGGTACCGCAGTAACCGATTTATCGTTAAGTGTAACTACCTCTCAAAAAGCATCGTCAAGTATTGATAAAATCGATTTTGCATTGAGTAAAATATCAGAATCTCGTGCGGGTTTAGGTGCTATTCAAAACCGCTTAGGCTCTACGATTTCCAATCTTGAAAACGTGTCGCAAAACTTGGCCGCATCTAATTCTCGAATCCAAGATGCCGACTTTGCTGCTGAAACATCGAAAATGAGTAAAGCGCAAATCTTGCAGCAAGCGGGTACCTCTATGCTGGCGCAGGCTAACGCAAGCACGCAAAACGTATTATCACTACTGCAAGGCTAGTAGTGTAAATAGGTAACGGTGAGCTTTTATTAGTGACACCAGTGCAGATGAAATGGGTGAAAGTTTCTTTGGTTTTTACTCTCATGTTTTCCGATGAATAGCCCATTTAAAGGTAGCCTTGGCTACCTTTTTCTTTTATAGCAATGTACAACTCTTTCCTTAATTTCTTTGCGATTCCCAACCTTAAAGCTAGATAAATCTACACCAGATAAAAAATCAAAAAAAATAGTTGCAATTAAAGCTGAATCGTTTCAGTATACAGGCTGAAACGATTCAGTTGTGGCGGGTGGATTAAGGCAGAATGATAGCTAAACTTAGGCTCAAGCCGCTAATTTTTCCCTTAGCCTTCGTCAGTGAAGACAATTAATCAGTTTACAGATAACGCAACTATCTAATAAGGAAAATAATATGAAAATAGCAATGGCCTGTGATCACGCCGCTTTTAGTTTAAAAGAGGAAGTGAAACTGTTTTTAGAAAACGGCGGTCACACAGTGTTAGATTTTGGCGCAAATAGCGACGCGCCCTGTGATCTATCCGATCATATCTACCCGGCGGCATTGGCTGTTGCGAAGGGTGAAGCCGAGCGTGGCATTTTTATTGATGGTGTTGGTTATGGCAGCGCCTTGATCGCCAATAAAATTTCAGGTTTATATGCGGCGGTCTGCCAAGACTCTTTTTGCGCGCAATTAGCACGCTCTCATTCTGACACCAATGTACTTTGCCTTGGCGCTAAAATAATAGGCTCCGGCATCGCTTTGGAGATTGTCAATACGTGGATGACCACTGAATTTCTGAGCGGTGAAGAAAAATATAAAAAACGTGTTGATAAAGTGATAGCAATCTCGGATAAACATTTAAAACCCCTGTCACTTTAAAAGCCCTAGCGCTTTAAATGCTGACGGTACTTATAAAGGTAAAGTTCACAAATAATTATTGTAGATAAAAGGAGATAAAATGATTACGCTCGGTGAATATATTATTAAAAAACAGCATGAATTTCCTGAAGCAACAGGGGAATTATCATCACTATTAGGCTCAATCCAGTTAGCGGCAAAGATCGTTAATAGAGAAATAAATAAAGCCGGATTAGTTGATATTATTGGTGATACCGGCATTGAAAATGTGCAGGGTGAAATCCAGCAAAAAATGGATCTCTACGCCAATAACGTCTTTAAAGCGTCATTAGAAGCGCGTGGTGAAGTTTGTGGTGTCGCGTCCGAGGAGGAAGACGAGTTTATTTCATTTGATGAACAACGCTGCATGAATAGTAAATATGTGGTGTTAATGGATCCGCTTGATGGATCTTCAAATATTGATGTCAATGTCTCGGTCGGCACCATCTTTTCTATCTATCGCCGCATCAGTGCGGCCGGTCAACCTGTTACTCTGGAGGATTTCTTACAGCCCGGAGATAATCAGGTTGCAGCCGGATATATAATATACGGTTCATCGACCATGTTGGTTTATACCACCGGCTATGGTACGCATGGCTTTACCTGTGATCCGTCTCTGGGGGTTTTTTATCTGTCGCATGAAAACCTGAAAATGCCAGAGGAGGGGGCTATCTACTCAATCAATGAGGGAAATTATCTGCAATTTCCGCAGGGCGTAAAAAAATATATAAAATACTGTCAGGAAATAGATAGTGAAACCAACCGGCCTTACACATCGCGTTATATCGGATCCTTGGTTTCCGATTTCCACAGAAACTTACTTAAAGGTGGCA